>JAMDEM010000060.1 GCA_023486985.1 Bacillota bacterium | reverse complement strand
TATGAGGATAAAATTGCTTGCCTGCACATCTTTATAAATGCCATAGTCTATCCTTTGTTCCCTGGGATTATTTTCTTTTGATATACCTGATGGAATATCAATTGCTTTACAGAGAAGTATGTGATGTTCTATATTATAGGGTTGGTCTCCCGGAAAGTTATTAATTGGATCGGGAAAACGACGGGAATAATCTGATTTTAAAATAACCTTATCTAATGTTGAGTTTGACATTTTATAATCTCCTTTCTTATTACAGCTCCAGTTCATCTACAGTCCAGTACCTTGGAGATACACCTTTATAAATAAAAAACTACACATCAAAATACGTGTAGTGTCACAATAAGTTTCTCTTCATATTTTCCCCCCTTCTGCCGTCCAGCACTTTTGGGTTATCTATATGCGAGTCCACGCATATGAGTATTTTATACCACAGAAGTTTTAATCTGTCAACCGAAAACTAAGAATTCGCAGAAGGTCTAATAAAATTTTGGAGATTACGTTAGATTTATGTTAGATATTCTACCACTGAGGGCATTTAACGCCTCTTCCGGAGTTAGGTAGGAATACCACGGTTAACAGCAGCTGCAAGGCAGGAACCTGCGAAATATGATCTTCTCTAAGCGATGCATTTCAAAGTTAGCAGCCGTGATTACCTACTTCTTCCTTTTTTTTGATTCCTTTTTCACCAGCAATTTGGTTTTTTCGACCAGTTTATCGAAGTCGCTGATGGGCTGAGTTGCTTCAATCTGTCTTAAATTCTCCTCGTACTTTTCAAACTCTTTCTCTGCCAGTTCCTTTGCTACTTCAGCAGAAACCTTGCCGGGATTAGTCAGTACATCCCTCTCGTTAAATCGCAAAAAAGCGTCAAGCTTGGCTACCCATTCCTTCATAGTCATAGTCCGTTGATTTTCAGCCTGCATTTCTGCGTAATCAAGATACATTGTGACAATGCGGTTCAACTGCTTAAGCTCTGTTTCATTGAGATAGTTTTTAGCAATGCTGACATCTGCCTTGCGGATCCTGCCCTTGGGAGCATTCCTCCATGTTGTCAGCCCCATATAAGGTTTCAACGCATCCGTTCGCTTGGCAATTAATTCCGCGGCGGTATGCCCATGAATAGCCCAGTGAAGTTTATTTTGCACAGTGGCATAAAATTCTTGAGTGATATTGGATTCCGGGTCATAGTCCGCACTGCATTGCGCATAAATATCGGTGATCTTCTGATAAAACAAACGTTCTGAAGCTCGGATGTCCCGGATACGCTCCAAGAGCTCATCAAAATAAGACCGGCGTAGCGACTTTCCGTACTTCAATCGCTCATCATCCAGAGCAAAGCCTTTGATCATATATTCACGTAAGACCTTTGTTGCCCATTGCCGGAAATTTGTGGCTATCCTCGATTTAATCCGATATCCAACAGCTATGATCATGTCTAAATTGTAGAACTTCGTATGATACGATTTTTCGTCTGCAGCAGTTGTCAAGAAATCCTTGACAACTGAATTCTCCGAAAGCTCCCCCTCCTCAAAGATATTTTTTATATGCAGACTGATGTTTTGTTTAGTTGTTTGAAACAGCTCTCCCATGAGTTGCTGAGAAAGCCAAACGGTTTCACCTTGAAATCGTACGTCAATCTTTATCTGCCCATCAGGATCGGTATATAAAATAATCTTTGAATTTTCTTCTTTATTCATCGCGTCCTCCTTAAACCCGCACCCGAATCTTACCTGTTAAAAGTTTTCGCATAAGAACTTTTTTCAGATTACCTCATATTATGAGAATACTCGCTAATCCCGTTTACATTCAAATGCCAACTTCTCATATGCCCCCCTCGCCTTAATCCTCTCCCCATTGGGTAGAGGAAAAGATGAACGGGTTTGATAAATAAAAAAAATTGGCATATCATAGTTTACTATCCTATTAAACTACTTCACAAACTATACTGCCTAATAGGTTTTGTCATGGAGAGTGTCAATATATCTGTCTACGGGAAACAGGTGTTATTTCCGCCCTTGGCTTTTGCATCATCAAGCGCCTTGCAAGTTTTAAGCAGAAGTTCTTCCTTATTCTGTGCATCCATGGGGTATGCGCCAAGGCCGATGCTGGCGGTAAGATTCAGCTTCTGGCTGAACTCCTGTCCGAAAGTTCTTACCTCAATCGCCATCCTGATTCTTTCTGCAATTAAAATGGCATTGGAGCGGTCAGACTGGATAAAAATAATACCAAGAACGTCATTTTCAAGACGGGCAATCACATCAGTTTCGCGGCAATAGGTTCTTAAAATTTCGGCAATTTCTCTAAGTATTCCGTCAAAAACTTCTCTTCCGTGAGAATCTATGAGTTTGCTGAATTTATCAACTTCCACAAGGATTAAGCTAAGCTTCAGGTTATATCTTCTGACTCTCTTTAACTCCTCGGAAAGTCTTTCATTAAAGTAAAAATTGTTATACAGGGCGGTTACATTGTCATTTATGCCCATTGATATCGTTTTCTGGAATTTTAATGCAGTACTAAGCGCAGAAGCGGCAAGCTTTGCATACACAATAAGAGAATCAAAATTTTCCTGATTATAACCCCTGGCTATAGGCTTTCCAAGGTAAATAACGCCGAGCAGTTTATCTTCCCAGACAATGGGAGCAATAAGGGCAGATTTTTCATATGTAAGAAGGGTTGTTATTTCGTGTCCGTCAATATTAACAGCGCCGCTGTCAATTTTTACAGGCTCCTGCTTTAGAGCGCTTACCCCCACAGCTCCCTCGCCAATCTTGAGGCTGAAGTTTCTAAAATAATCGGCATACGGGCTTGCTGCAACTTCGGCAAAGAGTTCCCTGCCTGTGCCCGTTTCGTCAAGAACAAAAAGTATGCAGGTCTGGGAAGGGAAAAATTTCAACGCATTATCCACGACGGCTACGAGAGTGTCTTCCAGTCCAAGATTTCTGCTAAGGTCCTCAAGACAGGAAAGCATGGAAAAGGAAGCCTGCGATTTTTTCTTTAAATCTTCTATCTCTCGCTTCATAACCTGCGTTAACTGAATATCTTTCTGCTGGGTTTCCTTCTGGTAAGTCTGAATCTGAATCCTTGCATTATGAAGGTCTTCATAAAGTTCCGTCATCTCTTCCTTGGTGCGCTGAAGGTCTATCGTTAAATCCTGAATTTTATTTTGCCTGCGTTCAAGCTCATTAAAAACCTCTGATACTTCCTGCTTGTTCTTTTGAAGCTCAAGAAGAATATTATTTTTCTCTTCCAGGGTTTTTAATTTAAATTTATACATTTCTTCATCCTGCCCGAGAGAAGAAATGTAGCTCCAGAGAATTACAACCGCCAATACGGCAAAAGCCTTTAAAATATTCAACTGATCCAGCCTTATACTCTTTGTCCAGACAGGAACAATAAGAGGGAGATAAATACTTGCAAGAACCAGCACTGTTACCAGGGATCCAAGGGAGCCGAAAAAGAAAGCAGTTTCCAGAATCGGCAGAATGCAGGTAAGAAAGAAATATCCTGTGCCATAGTAATAGCTTAAAAAGATTCCGGAAAACACATCGGCGGCAATCAAAATATAGGTAAAATATTTATGCTCCGAGCCTTTGAAAAAATAAAACGAAGCAGCCAGGTGATATAAAAGAAGAATTCCCGTTATAACGAGAGGATAATTTGCAAGAAATGAAGGAGCCGAAAAAGTGAAGATCCTGTTAAAGTCGGCAAGTATAAGTCCTAAAATTAAAGAAAGCCAGCGAAAACCCAGAGTAAAAATTCTTAATTTCATGGAGCCTGAAAATGCCGGCTTTGGCTGAAGTGTCATTTGCACATCTCTTTCAAATATAAAGTTTTGTGTCTTTCAGAACTCGCAACCC
Organism: Bacillota bacterium; assembly: GCA_023486985.1. Lineage (GTDB taxonomy): Bacteria > Vulcanimicrobiota > JAMDEM01 > JAMDEM01 > JAMDEM01 > JAMDEM01. The sequence goes on along the minus strand of JAMDEM010000060.1, from coordinate 7,168 downwards.
ATTTTTGTAATTGTAGTGGCAAAGCTTGCTTTGCTTTTATTTTGCGATCGAAAACTCTGCAGCTTTGCTGCGGAGTGTCCTGCCGCAAAACAAACTTGCCCGAAGGGCTACCCTGCAGCTTGCTGCAGGGTAGTTTATTATGGAGAGCAAGCTCTCCCACTACCTTTTATTAGTTTTCTGAATGCTTATTATTTACTAAATATAGTTCTTCAAAAAAACGAAGCTATCCTCTATCCGGAATGCTTTAAGAAAAAGCAGCAAAGTTGCCCATCACCCTCCGTGCCCGTTCTGGGAACGTGCCATGTCATTATTGCAAGTAAAGAGGGTGAGGATGGAAGGAACTTTCTTTTCGAAGTTAGAAAACACGGGCAAAGCAAGACGATTGTGTTACAACTTTTATTTTGTGATAGGAGTAAGACAAAATAACCTTGCAGGACAAGTCTTTTATTTTATTAATTAATCCGCCAGCGGTTGATTTTAAGGCTTATGACTTATGGCTGAAGCCGCTTGGGCTTTTAAGCATCGGGAAAGTCCTGAGGGACAGAGGTTATAAAGTAAAATTATTTGATTTTCTCGACCGCCTTCACCCGGCGGTCAGGGATTTTGGCAGGAAATGGGGGAAGCCCTCAGGCGGCGGAAAATTTTATTATGAAGAGATTGAGAAACCGGAAATTTTCAGGGATATTCCCAGAAAGTTCAAACGCTATGGTGTTCCGCTCCCAGTCTTTAAAGAAGAACTTAAAAAGTTTTCTCCTCCGTCATTAATTCTGGTGACTACCCTTTTTACTTACTGGTATTCAGGAGCGGTTGAAGTTATAAAAATTTTGCGCGGGACTTTCCCAAAAAGCCCTGTAGTACTTGGAGGTATTTATCCCTCCATTTGTTATAATCATGCAAAAGAAAAATCAGGAGCGGATTTTGTTTTTCAGCAGCAAAACTTTCCCGGTGCAATAAATTTTATAGAAAACCTCCTGGGACAGGAAATTCCGCCTTCTTTAAACGACAATTTCCCTTGCCCTGATTTTTCTTTCTATCCTGAATTTTCCTATGCCTGTCTTTTTCTTTCCCTGGGCTGTCCCTTTCGCTGTTCCTATTGCGCTTCATCTGTTTTACAGCCTGAAATGAAATGGGCAGAGGCTGACAGGCTTGCAGAAGCTGTTATTTCTCTTCACAAGGACAAAAAAATTTCTGATTTCGCTCTCTTTGACGACGCCCTGCTTTATCAGCCGGAAAAATGTTTTCTCCCGTTTATGGAAAAAATAATTTCTTCCGGTTTAAAACTTTATTTTCACACCCCCAATGCACTACATCCTGTTTTTCTTACTCCGGAGGCGGCAGAATATCTTTATAAAGCCAATTTTTCAACCATAAGACTGGGCTTTGAGATTGAAGACGAAATGATGCAAAAGAAAATGGGAGGAAAAGTTACATCAGAACAGCTTGAATGGGCAATCTTAAACCTCATAAGAGCCGGCTTTAAAAAGGAGAATATCGGCGTATATATTTTAGCCGGTTATCCCGGAATTTCATCTAACGCCGTTAGAAAAAGTATAGAATTTGTGTATAAGCTAGGAGCCAAAAGCTTTATTGCCCAGTTTTCTCCTATTCCCGGAACAAAGGCAGGAGATGAATTTTTAACTGGCAATCTGAAAGATATTCCTTTTGACCCGTACTTTACAAATAATACTTACTGGTGGTACAAATCGCCGGAAATTTCATTTGAGGAACTGGAAAACTTAAGACTCCTTTCCAATAATTTAAATCATTCATTATAGGGGATTTTCCGTTAAAGAAAAAAGAAGCTCGACAATTTTATCGTGCATCTTAACTGGAATGATTTCCAGCTCTTTTTCTGCCGATCTTTTTAAAGAAACGACATAACACATTAGCTCTTCTTTTTTCTCCTATCCGCAAGATATTCTTCTAAAGTGCGGGAAGGTTCTTTCATGCGCTGTTTAATACAGAAGGTGTCAATCAGGTCTTCCATTAATTCTCTATCCCTGAACAGCTTCTCTATAACAGCATCCCTTTCTTTTTTAGATAAGGCATGAAAGGCTGTCCAGAATACTTCTGCGGTTGCTTCTCGCACAGTCATAATATCCACCTCCATTTACGTGAATATTATAGAAGTTACCTTAAAAAATCACAAACTAAAACTATCATAATCTTAGTAATTCCTGTTGTGACATTTATCAAGGCGCTCCAGATATATTTTTTTGACTTCTTCCTCAGACAAATCAGGAAATCTCCTGTGTAATCCATGGAGAAAGAGTTCTCTGGAAAACTGGGATAATTCAAAAGATTTAAGCAGCCTTTCTTCAGGCGACATGCGGCGGAGTGCTTGAATATATATCTTATGATTTGGACGCTCTTTAATGTTCATAGCTGTCTTTCCTCAATCATTTTCTACATTTTAATGTTATGCCCTGCTTATATTCAACACCAGCTCCTATTCTCAAAAAATTAAGGATTCTGCAGGACAAATATGGTATTAAAAAACAAGTGAGAAATTCCTATCTGATTAAAAAGAGATTGCGACGAACCAAATGGGAGGACACATATGTCCTCCCCTACTAACCCCACCTAACCTCCCCTTAATTTAAGGGGAGGAATTAACGGAAAATACCGAATAATTAAGGTATGAGTCTGGAATTCTCATTATCATTTTTTGAATCAACTGAAAAGTTTCAAGTATTTCTCAATGCGGCGAAAAGCAGCTTAAAGGAAATAAAGCTCGGGGGGATTACATCTTCTGCCAAGCCTTATTTCCTTGCGGCTTTCTGGCGTAACTGCACGTCTTCTATGCTTTTTGTCACGCCCACTTATGAATCAGCCGAGAAAATATTTGAAGACTTAAAGATGCTTCTTCCCGTAGAACTTGAAGAACAGGTGCTTCTTTTCCCTGAAAGACTCTCTCTCCTGCAGGAAGAGGAATCAACTTCCCATTTAAGACTTCTGGTTGTCAACAAAATATCCATCGGTGAAAAAGTCCTTGTGGTTGCGCCGGTAAGAGCGGTTCTCCAGCCCACTATTGCCCCTGAAAGTTTCTCCAGCGAAAAGCTGTCAATAAGTAAGGGTATGGAGCTTGGAATGGAAAAATTCATTGAATTTCTTTCCGGGAAGGGCTACTCCAGAACTCCAATGGTTGAAGCACGGGGCGAATTTGCCGTAAGAGGCGGCATAATGGATGTTTATCCTTCAGCGGGCAAGCCAGTCAGAATCGAATTCTGGGGAGATATAGTTGAAAACTTACGGATTTTTGAAATCGAAACTCAAAGGTCGGTTAAAACAATTGAAAACTTTGAAATAATTCCTCTTTTTGAAACTCCTCCGGGAGAGCCAGGGAGCGGGAAAATATCAATTCTGGCGCAGAATTTTCCTGGAGACTCTTTTATCATACTTGACGAGCCTTCAAGACTTAAACTGCACGCCGTTGAGGAAGCTGAAGAAGAAGGAATTACAAGCTGGGATGATTTTATTTCATCCACTGCCGGTAAAAAATTGATAAAAATTTCATCATGGGAAACGAGAGCCGGCGAGCTTGTTATCTTTCCCTTTGAACCTGTCAATCCTTTTTACGGCAAGATTGACCAGCTTGTTCAGGCAGTGCAGGGATGGCAAAAGGAAGGCAAAAAAATTATAATCACATCTCACCAATCAGACCGACTCCATACAATCTTTAAAAACGAATCTGTTCCCGGCTTAATATCTAAAGGCGAGCCTCTTGTAAACGGCTCCCTTTACATCTTCCACGGGAGCCTTAACGAAGGATTCTTCCTTCCGGATGCAGACCTTGCCGTTATTACCGACAGTGAAATTCTTGGATTCCAGCGAAGGCGCAGAACCTTCAGGACATGGGAAAGCGCACCAGCCGTGAAAATCGAAGAACTTTCACCCGGCGATTTTGTTGTCCATCTTCAGCACGGCATTGGCCAGTTTTCAGGCATAAGCCAGATGGAGGTGGAGGGCAAAAAGAGAGATTTATTAAACATAATTTATGCCAGGGGCGACAAACTCTACGTCCCTGTTGAACAGCTTGACCTTATCCAGAAATATGTGGGAGTGGAAGGGCGCACGCCGTCTCTCTCCCGTCTTGGAGGCTCGGAGTGGGCAAAAACCCGTAAAAAAGCCAAAGAATCTGCAGAAAATATAGCAAGAGGTCTTTTAAATATTTATGCTTACCGGGAAGTTGCCGAAGGCACTGCATTTTCTGCTGACACCCCGTGGCAGGCAGAGCTTGAAACTTCTTTTCCTTACGAGGAGACACCCGACCAGCAAAAGGCGATAACCGAAGTAAAGCAGGATATGGAAATAATAAAACCCATGGACAGGCTTATCTGCGGCGACGCAGGCTACGGAAAAACAGAAGTGGCTCTGCGGGCGGCATTTAAGGCAGTCATGGACGGAAAACAGGTGGCAATCCTTGTGCCAACCACGCTTCTTGCCGAACAGCATTACGAAACTTTTAAAGAAAGGCTTGCATCCTTCCCTGTAAGAGTGGAGATGCTGAGCCGTTTCAGAACACCAGCCGAACAAAAGGCGATTGTGGAAGCTTTAAAAGCAGGCAACATGGACATAATTATCGGCACCCACCGGCTTCTTCAGAAGGACGTTGAGTTTAAGAATCCCGGGCTTGTAATAATTGACGAGGAACAGCGCTTCGGAGTGACTCACAAGGAAAAATTAAAAGAAATGAGAAAATCGGTGGATGTTTTAACTCTCACCGCCACGCCTATTCCAAGAACTCTTCATTTATCACTTGCCGGCATAAGAGATATTTCAATCATTGACACTCCGCCCCATGACAGGCTTCCCATTAAAACATATCTCTTTGAATATCATCCTGAAATAATCAAGGGAGCAATCCTGAGAGAGCTTGAGCGGGAGGGTCAGATTTTCTTCATTCACAACAAGATTCAGGGCATTGAAAGAATTGCCGCCGACATCAAAAGACTTGTGCCCAGGGCAAGAATAGCTGTAGCTCATGGAAGGCTTGATGAGAGTGACCTTGAAAATATAACCAGGGATTTTATCAACGGCGAATATGATATCCTTGTCTGCACCACTATAATTGAAAGCGGCATTGAGTAAAGGTCAAATCCCACCATCATTATAAACAATGCCCAGAATTTCGGTCTAGCCCAGCTTTACCAGTTAAGGGGAAGAGTAGGCAGGGCTCACCATCAGGCATATGCCTGCCTTCTGTACCCGCCAACCCTCATTCTTACCGAGGCGGCTGAAAAAAGGCTTGATACCATAAAGCGCTTTACCGCCTTCGGCTCAGGTTATCAGATTGCCCTTAAAGACCTTGAAATAAGAGGCGCCGGAAATATTCTTGGAGCCGAGCAAAGCGGATTTATTGCTGAGGTGGGATTTGACCTTTACTGCCAGCTTCTTTCGGATGCCGTTAAAAAATTAAGGGGCACAGCGGTTCCGCGGCGGGAAGAATCGCCCGTTATTGACATCCCGGTAGAAGCTTACATTCCTGATGCGTATGTGGGAGATTCAAACTTAAAATTATCACTTTACAAAAAAATAGCACGGCTTAAAGATGAAGAAGAAATTGAGAAGATGAAAGAGGAGCTGCGCGACAGATTCGGAGAACTTCCTGCCCAGGTGCTAAACCTTCTTGATGTTGTGGCATTAAAGATTCTTGCGTTAAAGATCGGAGCACCGAGATTAAAGAGCGGGGACGGCACAGTGAGAATCCTTCTCCCCTGGAGGGACAATATTCCGTCAAAAGCTCTTAAAGCCGCTGAAGAAACCGAAAAATGCACTGCTCTTTTTAAAGACCATGAGCTTCTCATAAAAGAAATTGATTTCCAAAAAGGAGGAATTAACAGCCTGAAAAAGGTGATGCGCTCAATTGCAAAGCATCTGAAGGATTAAGAAAGACCGCGTCGAAATAAAATTAGAATCACAAAATTTTAAGGAGGAAGAAAATTGAATAGATCCGGCAAAGTTTTATTTTTATTTTTATGCCTTTTATTAATTGTACTGCTCCCCATTGCAGCGGGCTGCGGGAAAAAAGGAGAAGGCAAAGTTACCGACAAAAATATCGTAGCAGTAGTTAACGGCGAGGAAATTTCCAGAAAAGACCTTGATAAAACACTTGAACTTTTCTTTGGGAAAAAAGTTCTTGACACCCTCGTGGACATGAAGCTTCTTGAACAGGCTGCAAAAAAAGCTAACGTTTCTGTTACCGATGCTGAAATAAAGGAAAAAATAGATGAATTGAAGCCCCAGTTTGCTCAATATGCATTCTTGGGCCAGCCCGTGCCTTCGGATGAACAGATTAAATTCAGTATATACCCTCAATTACTCATGTCAAAGCTGCTTATGAAGGATATTCCCGAGCAAAAATTTAAGGATTACTTTGACAAGAACAAAGACAAGCTGATAAAAATAAAAATCAGCCGGATAGCCGCAAAAGATGAAAAATCCGCTGAGGATATTTTGAAAAAACTAGAGGGCGGCGCCGACTTTGCAGAAACCGCAAAAAAAGAATCAATTGACATATTTACAAAAGATAACGGCGGAGAAATGGGATATGTGCAAAAAAAGATGCTAAAAGGCAAACTCGACCCTGTCGTACAAGCCGCATTTGAAACTCCTGTGGGGAAGCTATCGGGAATCATAAAAGACGGCAAACAATTTTACATCATAAAAGTAGGAGATAAAAAAGACACGCTTGAACAGCTTAAAATGGACATTCTGCCGGAATTAATGGCAAAAGACGCGGTAACAAAGTTAATGGCGGATTTAAAGAAACAGGCAAAAATTCAGACGAATCTTCAATAACATAACTTTTTGCGAGGCAAGATTTGGAAAAAAGGGAGATGGAAAATTCTCAATCCTCGTGGGAGAAGCTTCTCAGCATTATGGCGGTTCTCAGAGGCGAGCCCGGATGCCCCTGGGATAAAGAGCAGACCCATGAGAGCCTTACGCCTTATCTTATAGAAGAATCTTACGAAGTACTGGAAACAATAGAAGAAAAAAAATATGACCGGCTTTGCGAAGAACTCGGGGACCTGCTTCTGCAGATAGTTTTTCATGCTCAGATAGCTAAAGAAGAAGGATTGTTTGACATCGATAGGGTGGCTTCCGGAATCGTCGAAAAGATGATAAGGCGCCACCCTCATGTTTTTGGCAATGTTAAAGTAAGCTC
>JAMDEM010000138.1 GCA_023486985.1 Bacillota bacterium | reverse complement strand
CCCTGTTTAAGACACTGTTTCCCTTAACTTTAAATTTTATTTTAGCTTTTAAATATTTTAAAACTTCCGGGCTTTGAAAATATACATTTGAAAAGCCCACTCTTTCATTCCATAAATCAATCCCTTTATACATGGTAAGTTCCTTTACTTTTGCAGATTCCCTTGCTACAACTTCTCCCTTTGTCTTTATAATATACACCCGTTCCTGTCCGATGGGCCAGGTTAGTTCCTTCTTGAAAAACGGCACTCTGGGCTGGGGATGAGGCTCATAGTCGTCTATATCAATTGAGAAAGACTGAAGCTCTCCTCTTTCAAGCAGTGCAATGTGAGATGCATCAAGCCTTTTGGCTTCACCGGTTGTGGGATCAAGACCTATCCATATGTCTTTTCCAATATAAGCCTCAACCCAGTGATGGGGAATAAAATTCCCGTTTTGAAATACAACTCCGCCCACCAATCTGGCAGGAATTCCTGCCGCCCGGCAAAGGGCGAGAACCAGCAAAGCCTTGCTTTCGCTGTTTCCTTCGCCGGTATCAAGAACAAGTCTTGCCGAAGGTAAAGACATCCCGTTTTTAATATTCTCACTGACCCACTTGCAGATTTTCTGGGAGGCTTCAAGGGCATTTATGGCTTTCCAGGTAAGCTCCGTGGCTTTCGCAATAATCATTGTTGAGTCAGACTCCACGGTGGGCTGGGGCGAAAGATACGGTTTAAATTCATCAGTTAAATTCTGGCTTTTTATGGGATATGAAAAAGCGCCTTCACCGTTGTAGTAAGAAGTTTTTATTTCAACCGTGCCTTCATAATAACCGTTTGAATGTCCTCCTTCAAACTTCTGGGAAAACCCTGTTATCTCCCTGTTTAAGACACTGTTTCCCTTAACTTTAAATTTTATTTTAGCTTTTAAATATTTTAAAACTTCCGGGCTTTGAAAATATACATTTGAAAAGCCCACTCTTTCATTCCATAAATCAATCCCTTTTACATTATTAACTTTTGCTGCAACCGCGGGAGTTGTCTTGATAAAAGAAATTGAGCCGCCAGCTTCGTGAATTTTTATGATATCGCCGCTTTTTTCGTCAATCCAGATTACCACCAGGGGCTCATCCAGCCAGTCGGTAACGGTCGAAACTTTACAGGAAAAACTTTCTTTTCCTATTTTCAAATTTTCTTTCTTCAAAAACTTTAAACTAAATTTTCCGTTTTCCCGTAAAATCGGATCATAAACCGGAATCACTATATCCTTGCCTTCAGCTTTACGGATAAAAATGAGGTAATGTTCGACAAAAGTGTCGAGCCTTCCCCAGAGATTATTGAAATAAAGGTATGAAACTTCATTTAGCGGCTTGTAGTAATTTTGCTCCTGTGGCCCGAACTTGTTGCGCTGGGCAACAAGATTGCTTGAAAATATGCAGTCCAGCCCATAAACATTTTTATCAACACGCTGAGTGGAAGAAAAGGACGAGGGAGCTAAGCTTTTTGAATTTATTACTGTCTCACCCATGAAACTAAGGTCTTCTATGTTCCCTATGCCGACTTTGAATCTTGACTGGCTTCTAAATATCAGAAAATCCTCTCCAGCCAGGCGCACCTTCCTCGCAAGCCTGAACTGAGAATATCCTATCAGCTTGTCATCCCAGTATATCCCATAATAATTCTCTTCCCCCTGGATAACTGCAAGAGAAATTGCAGGCATTAATAACAATAAACCTAAAACTATTGCGATGAAAAACCTCTTCATCAAATTCCCCTTTCTGAAAATGAAGAGCCTATAAGCTCCCTTATCTTTAATGACGGAGTATTACTTGCAAGTATTGATTCTCCGACAAGTATCCCGTGAATCCCGGCTTTTTTTAACACTGCCACATCGGCTGATGAAGAAATGCCGCTTTCGCTTACCACCAGTATATCATCCGGAATATATTTCTTAAGCTCAAGAGTCAAATTAATATCAACTTTAAATGTCGCAATATCCCGGTTGTTTATTCCAATAATTCCTGCCCCTGCATCAAGTGCCCTTTCCAGTTCCTGCCGGTTATGAACTTCCACCAGGGGTTCCATTTCAAGACTTCTGCTTAAATTAAGAAGTCTTTCAAGGAGATTTCCGAAAAGAATTCTCACTATAAGCAAGGGTGAATCTGCACCGCAAGCCCTGGTCTCGTAAATATCAGTTTCATCAATTAAAAAATCTTTCCTCAATACCGGCAGGGTCGAAGCAGAACGGACTATGCGGAGAACTTCCAGCGAGCCCCCGAAATAATCTTCCTCGGTAAGAACGGAGATGGCTGACGCCCCTTCCCTCTGATAAATCCTGGCAATCTCTTCCGGCTTGAAGTCCTTTACAATTATCCCCCTGGAAGGAGAAGCTTTCTTTATCTCGGCGATTAAAGCCATGTGGCTGGCTTTTTTTACCGCTTCAGTAAAATTTGCCGGAGCAGGAATTTTATCCAGTATTTTCTCGTAATCGCTTATTGTCCGAGGCGGCGTATTTAATTTTCTTTCCTTCTTCTTTGCAAGAATTTCTTCAAGAATGGAAATCCTTTTTTCTTCAGTCATCAGATCCTTTTAAAAATATAAATTTAAGATAAGTTATATTCTTCAAAGAAGCTTATTACCCTTTTATCTGTGCTTTTTTTAGCATGTGAATTAACATAAGCTGAAATAATAAAAAAATTAATACCATAAACTACCCTGCAGCAAGGTGCATCCCTTTCTATTCGGTCGGGACGCACCCTGTGATTTTAATAGCTCGAAAATAAAAAGTTTCTAAAGCTTTAATAAAGGGTAAAAAAAAGACAGAGAAACAATAACGAAAGGAGCATGAAAATGACAGTTTATACATGCGAAACATGCGGAACAGTTACCACAGGGAAGGGCCATCTCTGCAAGCCCGTAAAAAGCAAGGAATCCTATGTGTGCGAATATTGCGGTATTGCTTCAACCGATCCCCGCCACATTTGTTTTCCTAAAGTGGCAGAACTAAAATATGTCTGCAAACAGTGCGGCAGAGTGGCAACTTCCAAAGACCATGTTTGCTTCCCTTCGGCAATAAGCAAGCCTCTGGCAAAAACCACCGTGAAAAAGAAAAATGCGGTAAAATCAACAAAGCCGGCGGCAAAAAAGAAGACAGTTACTAAAAAGAAGAAATAAAAAAATCTTATGCGAGGTCCTTCAAGATGAGGGATTTAGCCGCTTTAAAACTAAAATTGCGGCATCATCTTTAAGTTTCCCGCCCGAGTGGCGAAGGGCTTCTTCAAGAAGTTTTTCAGCCACTGCGAGCGGCGAAGCATCACGCATCTTTTTAACTACTTCGGCCGCTCTTTCTTCGCCGAAGAAACCACTCTTATTCCTTGCTTCAATCAAGCCATCGGTATAGGCAACAAAAAGGGAACCCGGCTTTAGTTCTATCTCGGCAAAGGTGTAGGTTGACTTTTTATCAACAGCCAGGGCTGTTCCGCCGGATTCAAGGAGACGACAGGTTCTGTCACAATATATAGGCGGCGGATGACCGGCATTTATAAACTGCAAAATTCCGGATTCATCATATACACCAGCCAGAGCAGTGGCAAACTGACTGCTGTCCAGTTCTGATAAAAGAACACGGTTCAACCTTGACATAGCCCTGATTAAATCCGGATTTTCATGCATAAACCCCCTGAATAAGGAGCGGAGCATAACCGAATCAACTGCTGCTTCAATGCCATGTCCGGAAAAATCGCCTATAATAAAGCTTATTTTTCCATGGCCGAGCGTAATAAGGTCAACCAAGTCCCCCCCAACCTTAGCCCGCTCTCTCGCAGAAAGATAGACACTTCCAACTTCCAGATCAGCAATTCTTTCAGGAATCTGCGGAAGCAGTCCCTCCTGCACTATTCTTCCCACCTCAGCTTCCTCCAGCAGCTCTTTCCTGTAAACATAAAAGTATGAGCTGGCAATTACAGCAAGGACGGCATGCATAAACTCATCCATCTTTATAAGCAGCCCTACCGTTTTTTTTGTGAAAGAACCAAGCAAAAAGGGCATGTAGCTTTCTTCAAGAAAGTGAAAGCTTATTATAAGGGCATCATAAGGAAACTTCCTTAAAGCCAGTTCTGTGCCTGCAATTTTAATGTCCTCTATAAACCATTCTTGATTGCGCGACTTCATGGAAGCAAGCATGTTATGGACAATTATTCCAAAAAAAGTTTCCAGCTCTTTTCGTGTAAAGCCGGGCGGCTTCCATCTGGCAAACTGAAATCTTATCCAGCTCTTAAGTATTTCTTTTTCATGAGGAATGAGATTAACCGCAATTTCTTCCAGAGCATTTTTGCTTGCCGTTGAAAACTTTATATCGCTTATCCTTCGAAACAGCATATCTATTCAATATTTTCCTTTTATTTTCTTGAATACTCAATCAATTTCTCAAGTTTCTCCCATGCCAGCCCTGAGTCAATTGAATGAGCAGCCTCCTTGATTCCGTCCTTCATATCTGATGCAGCGCCGCCAACGACCAGAGCTGCGGCTGAATTTAAAAGAACCACATCCCTGCGGGCACCTTTTTCCCCTTTCAATACGGACCTGGCAATTTTGACATTATCATCAATTGAGCCGCCTTCAAGACTCTTTCTCCGGGCAGGAGAAATTCCAAGCTCCTCAATTGAAAGCTCATAACTCTTTACCGCTCCATCTTTTAATTCTGAAACATGATTAATCCCGGTGGTAGTAAGCTCGTCCAGCCCGTCGCCGTTAAATACCATTGCTCTTCTTACTCCAAGAACCCCGAGAACTTCAGCCAGCTTGGGACAAAGTTCAGGGTCATAAACACCCATAATCTGTGCGTTTGCGCCGGCGGGATTTGTAAGGGGCCCAAGAATGTTAAAAATAGTCCTTACACCCAGTTCTTTTCTTACGCCCATGCAGTGCTTCATGGCAGGATGAAAATGGGGCGCGAATAAAAACCCTATGCCTATTTCTTCAATTGCTCTTTCCACATAAAGAAGCTCAGGGCTTATTTCAACTCCCAGAGCCTGCAGGAGATCCGCACTTCCGCATTTTGAAGAAACAGAGCGGTTGCCGTGCTTTGCCACCCTTACTCCTGCGCCGGCCGCTACCAGTGCAGAGAGAGTGGAGATATTAAAAGTGTGAGCGCAGTCGCCACCGGTTCCGCAGGTATCAACGAGATTGTCTTTCTTAACGTTTACTTTTACGGACTCAGCCCGCATTGCTTTTGCACATCCGGCAATTTCAGCTGCAGTTTCACCCTTCATCCTCAAAGCAATAAGGAAAGCCGTCATCTGAATTTCCAAGGTTTCCCCACGCATTATCTCTTCCATTACCTGAAAGGCTTCTGCTTCGCTTAAGTTTTCATGCTCCAGTAATTTCTTGACGGCGTGCTGAATCATGGCTTTACTTTATGGAAGAGTAATCTTGCCAAGCACCGCATTTCTTGAGGCGCCGGTTGCCGAAGGAACATTAGAAGGATAGCCAAAGACAGTTTCATTACCAAGAATTGCGAAAGAAAGTGCTTCTTTTGCTTTAAGCGGTATACCGAAATCATCAGAAGTTAGGAATTTAACACCCTCAATCTTTTCCTTGAGTAGATTGAGCAAAATAAATGCCGGAGCTCCGCCGCCGCCTAAAATTATGTCATGCGGCAAGGCAGGTATAAAACTTTTGATATTGCCGGCAATTGCCTCAGCTGTAAAGGCTGTAACCGTTGCCATCATATCATCAGGCTTTGCTTTTTTATATCTTTTTAAAATATTCCCGGCAAACTCTTCGCCGAATTCTTCACGTCCGGTTGATTTTGGCGGCTTCTTTTTAATAAATGGATGTTTTATAAGGGTCTTTAAAATATCCTTTTGAATCTTTCCCGAAGAAGCCCTTTTGCCGTCTTCATCAATTGATTTTTTTCCGCGGGAAAATTTACCAGCCATATAATCTATAACCATATTGCCGGGACCGCAGTCAAAAGCAATAACCTCGGACATTGACGCAGCAGCCGGTATGTAGGTAATGTTGCTTATGCCTCCTATATTTAAAGAAAGCCTTGACCTTGATAAATCACGGTAAAGAATAAAATCGGCATATGGCACCAGAGGCGCACCCTGCCCCCCTGCCGCCATATCGGCGGGCCTGAAGTCTGAAACTGTCATAACCCCTGTTTTTGAGGCTATGACTGAAGACTCGCCTATCTGAATAGTGGAGGGTATATTTTTCCCAAGAATCTTGCTTCCTTCCGGATTATGATAGACTGTCTGCCCATGGGAAGCAATTAAATCAAGCTTTGATACATTTATCTGCGCCGACTTACAGCCGCTTATCACCGCTTCGGCAAATATTTCACCGAGATAAAAATTAAGCGGGGAAATCATGGAGAGAGCTGAGTTATTGCTGCAGGAAAGTCCGAGAATTTCCTCTTTTAATTTCTGGGCATAAGGAAAGAACTGATAATGAAGCACCTTTGTTTTCATATCCAGGCCGTTGCCCGAGATTTGCGTTATGGCAAGGTCTACTCCGTCAGCAGACGTGCCTGACATCAACCCCGCCACCAGGCGGTCTTTTTTGCTGACATATGAAATGATAGGGTTAAGTTCTGTCATTTCTTATCTTTCCTTTTGCTGTTTATTTTCGAACTATTACAATCACAGGGTGCGTCCCGACCGAATAGGAAGGGCTTGCGCAGCAAGAGCACGGGTTTTTCTGAAACTTCTTTACGAACGAATGTGAGTTTAGAAGTTTCTATAAAACCCTGATCTCCGCAATGTTAGTCAAGCAAATAGCTTGACGATAGCGAAGCGGAAGATATAATGCACGCCTATGAAATAACGTGAGAAAACAAGCTTTGCTTATTTTGCGATAGAAGACTCTGCAGCTTTGCTGCGGAGTGTCCTGCCCGCAAAACAAGCTTTGCTTATAAATCCCGGTAGCTGATAAGAGCTATTCCAGAACTTTTAACAAGTTCCTTCACTTCAGGCGAAGTAAGAATAGCCAGCTCCTCCTCCCTGCGCTCCACATAGGAACTTATATTTCTTAAACGCTCATCAACCAGGCCCGGATGACAGCATACTTCGTTAACAGATTCAGCAGCCGTTTCAAAAATCCATTCGAGAGTCTCAAATTTGGAATTTTCCTGAAAAAACTCCCCAAAAAAGAAATCAGGCGTCTTAACCTTGAACCGCCTGATTGATTTTTTCATATCCTCCGAGGTGGCGCGCAGGCACAAACCTTCTTTTTCAGCAATCCTGGAAAAAATTCCCGTAACTTCGTCATAATCATGAAGATAATGATGGCTGTCTATATGAGTAAGCTTTAATCCGGCTGACTTTGCCAGGGCAATCTGGGCTTCAGCTTCTTTTTGAATGTCGGACATATTTGCCGATGTAAGAAGCTTTTCAACTCCACGCTGAAATATTTCCTCATCGGTGCAAAGTGTCGGGACATCGCGGCAGTTTAAAACAGGACGCCCTACCGTAATGTTTATATGAATGCCGGCGTCAAGACCGGGATTTTGCTTTAAAAGCCTGACTGAATTTTCAAAACCCTCCAAATTCACCATAACAGAGGTGCTCTTTACTATCCCTTCCTGGAAAGCCTTTATTATCCCATTGCTTACACCGGGTGAAAGATTAAAGTCATCTGCATGTATAATTATCTTTTTCATACTATTTAATTCCTATATGGACCGTGGCAATTCCTCCTGATAAGGGAATTATTTTTATTTTTTTCAAGCCTGCACCTTCCATAAGTCCTTTTACTTCTTCTGGAGAAAGGAAGTCAGAAATCGTCCGGGCAAGGTATCTGTAAGCACCGAAGCTTCCCGATACCAAACCGCCCAGAAGGGGAAGAAAAACATTAAGATACGGAAAATAAAGAGCTTTAAGAAGAGGATTTGCCGGCCTGGTAAGTTCAAGTATTATAATCCTTCCGCCGGGCTTTGCCGCACGTCTAATCTCAACAAAAGCCTTGCCGGGATCCTCAAGATTTCTTACGCCGAAAGCCGCCGTTATGCAGTCAAAATAATTATCCGGATACGGTATGGAATACACATCCCCTTCGACAAAAGATAATGAGGGATACTCCTTCTGAGGAAATTTTAACTTCGCCTTCCCAATCATCCCGGGACAGAAATCCATTCCAACCACCATACCGCCTGAACCTATTTTACCGGCAAATCCGGCAGCCAATTCTCCGGTGCCGGTACAAAGGTCAAGAACCATGCTTTTTTCACTGATGCCGCTTGAATCAATAACAAACCTGCGCCATTTTTTATCCAGCCCCATTGAAAGAATTGTGTTCAAAAGGTCATACGCGGGAGTTATGGCGGAAAAAAGCTCTTTTACATATTCTTTTTCTTTGCTGATATTTTCCATTAAAGAACCTTCAACTATCATACACTTTTAGAATATTATACTCCGTATCCCTTAATGCAGGCACTCTGCCTGCTCCTTTTATCAGCCTTAATATATCTTCTTCAAACATTTCATAGACAATGCCTGTGGACTTTAAAACTCTCTCTTCCATCATTATACCGCCTATATCATCGGCTCCAAATGAAAGGGCAACCTGTGCAAGTTTTTTCCCTTCCGTTACCCATCCGCTGTGAATATGGGATATGTTGTCAAGGATAATCCTTGAAATCGCCAGGGTCTTTAAATAATCAATCCCGCCGGGAATTTCAAACTCCTTAAGCTTTGTATTTCCCGGGGAAAAACTCCAGGGAATAAATGCCCGGAATCCCCCGCTTTTATCCTGGAGCTCCCTGATTAATACCATATGCCTTACCCGGTCCTCATAAGATTCACCCAGGCCGAAGACCATTGTGGCAGTTGATTTCATTCCAAGGCGGTGGGCTGTCTCCATTACTTCAAACCATTTTCCGGCGCACAGCTTTTTGGGGCTTACTCTTTTCTTCACTTCATCGACAAGAATTTCCGCTCCGCCCCCGGGCAGTGAATCAAGGCCCGCTGAAGCAAGCCTTTTAAGAGTCTCCTCAATTGAAAGACCGGAATTTCCGGCAATATGGTCTATCTCCGGAGCTGAAAGAGAGTGGATATATACGGGAAACCTTTTCTTTATTTCCCTGAAAAGTTCTTCAAAATATTCAATAGTTAAATCAGGATGCAAGCCTCCCTGAATCATCACCTGCGTTCCGCCAATAAGCACCAGTTCTTCAATTTTTTTAAAAATCTCCTCCCGCGGCATGAGGTACGAATTGTTTGCTCCCGGGGCTTTAAAAAAAGCGCAGAATTTACAGCCGCAGACACAAATATTGGTATATGAAATATTTCTGTCTTTTACAAATGTCACGGTGTTAAGGGGATGAAGCCTTTGCCTGACGGCATCGGCAAGCGCGCCCAGATATAAAAGAGGAGCGTCAAAAAGAAGAGCGCCCTGATAAACATCCAGCCGCTCCCCTGACCCTGCCGTGTAAAGAATTTCTTCAATTGCTTTTGCTTTATCTTTCATTTTCATCACTGTATAAATTTTAATTCCCGGCATGGAGGAGAAATGCCTAAATCCGAAGCATATTTATAAAAAGTAATAAGCCCTTTTTTTGTTTTATCGTCCAGATTAAATTCAAGCGAAGTAAAATACTTTTTAAGGAAATCCACAGGAAAGCCGGTGATTCTGTTTGCTTCTTTTGCAATAAGCTCGGGATGAATTATTCCGTAATCCCTTGAATTTCTTAAATCTTCGACAACCTTTTCAATCCGTTCTTTAATTTTTGCGTATGAACGTCTCCTCACTGCCCAGAGGGCATAAACCATTTTTTCTCCGGTCATTTTATGCCAGAGCTCTCCAAGGTCATAGCATTTAAGTCCGTTTGACATCTTCACTCTTAAAGCCTCATCTCCGATTAAAAGAGCGGCTGGATATTCTTTCATCACTCTTTCCGTCGAAGAAATCCCCCTGGTTAAATGAATATCCCTGCCGAACCTGAGGTTAAATATGATTCTTAACAAAGCGCCGGATGTCGCACTTGAACTGGTTACAGCCACTTTCTTTTCAAGAAGCTTCTCAAGAGGTTCCTGAGAAAAAAGAAGGACGCTTCTTACCGCACCCAGAGCGCTTAAAGCCAGATCATTAACCAGGAAGTAATCATTCTGATGGCGGGCGTATTCTATGGAGGAAATGGGGCTTATATCAAGTCTTCCGCTGAAAAGAAGTTCATTTAAAGCCCTTGGATTTTCCTTCACAAGCTCTAAATTCTTATCGCCAGAATTTCTCTCTATAAGAAAATAAATGGGCAGGACATTGATATAATCAATCCTTCCCAGCCTTACTTTTTCCATGAGTCCTCCGGAGTTACTTCTTAAACATAAAGTCCCAGCATCGTCCGTCCTTGTCTTTTTCCTTCCTCTGCAGCTTGCACCAGACAACATTATGGCGCGTCCACTTTTTCTTGCCGCGAAGAAACATTGAAAGCTTTGCAAAAAAGCTTATTCCCTGCCACGGGTCGCGTTCTTCGCTGTGCTGGCAAGCTGCGCATTTTTCAACCATTACCATAAAACAAAACCTGCCTGTCTTGTTAACACAAAGGCTTGAAACCCGCACTGCACAGGTGCGTTATTTGAACACACCCTGCTTGCCTGTGATTGTTTCAATTGCTCTGGATTATTCCGGTGAAAACTTTTGCTTTGCTGAATATCTTCGCCACAGACGAAACAAGGACACTGCTTACTATCATCAGGACAAGAGCTGAAATAATAACCGTAATCAACATATTTATGTAATAAAATATCATTCTTAAATCAGGCATGTCTCCGGGACTGGCAATATATTTTTTTGCCGTAAGAAAGATAAATTTAAAAGGAATTGCCATGACCCACGGCGGCTTCACGAAAATAAACATCCATATGCCCACGGAAATCAGAAAAAGAACTAAAGCCGCTCTGGGAGCGTATTTTTTTATCAGCACATCACGGATATAAGTATAAGAATGATGGCTTTTCACCAGATGAACACCTTTTCTATACGCCAATAACTGCGTTATTATACAAAGAATCACAAGCCAGATTATCATTATAACATTCAGGATTCCAATACTT
>JAMDEM010000198.1 GCA_023486985.1 Bacillota bacterium | reverse complement strand
CTATCTCACCCGGATGGAAGGTAAGATCTCTTTTCAGGCGTAAAAGCCGGAAAATCGGTCTTTTGCCTTCCAGTCCTTCAAGCAATATTTCAAGATATCTTTTAGCCCATAATAGGGAGGGCAGAAGATGGCAGATTCAAAAAGGCAGGAAGCTGCGGGCATTATCAAAGATTTTCTTGAAAAACGGAAACCTTTTTCTTCTCTCTTCTCATGGGCAGAAAAAGCTTCTAAATATTACAGCGGAAGATTTGAAGATGAAGCCGTAAATTTTGCCTCTCAGGTATTGCTTAAATATTCACCCTTTAAAACAAAAACTGAAGAAGATTTTATCTCCGGCGAGGAAGAAGAATTAAAAAGATATCTTGAAATATTGCTTGAAGGACTGGAAGGCAAAAGACCGATTTTCCGGCTTTTACGCCTGAAAAGAGATCTTACCTTCCATCCGGGTGAAATAGAGAAGGAAGTTTTAAAGATATTAAAAGAATTCCTTGGAAAAGGCACGGTAAGAGGCCGGATTGAAATAGAATCACTTCTTGAAGGCATTGATTATAATTATCCTGAATCTCTTCTCTGCCAGGAAGCTATAATAAAGCTGGGTAAGGTTCTTCCTTCCTCAAAAGTTGAAACCGGAAAGCTTTATTCAGTGAAAACGGAGGCGGGTGCGGAGGAAAACTTTGATGAAAGCCATGAAGATTTAAACCTTTATTATCTTGAACAGATTGCTGCCTGTCTTGAAGGGCTTGCTCCATATGAAGTTTTGCTTGCAATTCACGGGGAAAAAGTTTTTGCCACTCTTTCCCTCGTTGGCAGGCATATCGAAGATAAGGAGATATATTCCAGAATAAAGGAAAGATACAGGTGAAAGATTACTTAAAAGACATCAAAGGAACTCTTGGAAATCATCTTGAAGGCAGGAAGATAGTCCTTTGCATAACCGGAAGCGTTTCTGCAATTGAAAGTCCTCATATAGCAAGAAAGCTTATGCGCTACGGCGCTGAAGTTTTTGTTGTCATGACCCATTCGGCAGAGCAGATAATTCACCCGGATGCCATGGAATGGGCAACGGGCAACCCCGTTGTAACCCATCTTGGCGGAAGGGTTGAGCATATCTTTCTTGCCGGACAGTGGGAAGGAAGGGCGGATCTTGTGCTTGTGGCTCCTGCCACAGCCAATACAATCAGCAAGGCTGCCTGCGGCATAGATGATACGCCGGTAACCACTGTCTTGACAACCGCCATAGGCAGCAAACTCCCTGTCATTATTGCCCCGGGCATGCATCTTTCAATGTATGAGCATCCGGTAGTTGCCGAGAATATAAAAAAGCTGAAAAAAATGGGAATAAAATTTATTGACCCTGTAAGAGCCGAGAGCAAGGCGAAAATTGCTCTTGTTGATGAAATTGTGGAGGCTGTAATTGAAGAGCTATCGGGAAAGACAATGAAAGGTTTAAAGGTTCTTGTCTCAGCCGGTCCCACCGTTGAATTTATAGACCCGGTTAGAGTGATAACAAACAGAAGCTCAGGCAGGATGGGTGTAGCTGTTGCCCGGGAGGCAAAAAGAAGAGGAGCTGAAGTTATCCTTGTGTATGGTCCGGGAAGCGCAGAGCCTCCAGCCGGGATAAAGCTGATAAAAGTCCTGACCTCCAGGGAAATGAAAGATGCGGTGCTCAAGGAGGTTGAAAAATGCAATTTATTCATTTCTTCAGCCGCTGTTGCCGACTTTACTCCTTCAAAGGCATATCCTTCGAAAATTTCCACCCGGATAAAGTCTCTGGATTTAAAATTAATTCCCACACCCAAGATCATTGCCGGGGCGGCAATGATAAACAAAGGCGCCTTTCTCGCTGCTTTTAAAGCCCAGTACGGCTTGAAGGAAAAGGAACTTATAGAAAGCTCATATAAGTGGCTTAGAGAAACTGGCGTTGACCTGGTTATTGCCAATGATGTTTCCAGAGAGGGAATTGGTTTTGCCGGAGAAGAGAATGAGGTTTATATTATAGATAAAAAGAAGGAGCACATCCATGTTCACAGGGCTTCAAAAGAAGACATAGCTTCAATGATTCTTAATACAATTGAAAGAAAAATTGGAAGAAAAAGATAGATATGAAGTATTTTGCTCCTCAGAGCCTTGATGAGGCTTTAGAAGTTTTAGAAAAGGGAAAAAATAATCTTAAGATTCTGGCTGGTGGAACGGATTTAATCGTTCTTTTGAAAGAAAAGAAAATAAAAACGGACGGAATACTGGATATAGGATACATATCAAGTCTTAAATATATAAAAGAAGAAAAAGGTTTGATAAAAATCGGGTCCCTTGCCACCCACAGTGATGTTGAAGAATCTTCTTTAATTAATGAAAAGGCATGGGTTCTTAAAGAGGCGGTATCCACCATCGGCTCTCCCCAGATAAGAAACAGAGGAACGATAGCCGGCAATCTTGCTCATTCCTCGCCTGCCGGAGACAGCATTCCGGCTCTTGTGGTTCTTGACAGCGTATTAACTCTTGCCAGTGTGCGGGGAGAAAGAATAGTCGCTGTTGATGAATTTTTCACCGGTCCCGGGAAAAATGTAATGGAAAAGGATGAAATAATAAAAGAGATAGCCTTGAAACCCTTAAAGAAAGAATCGATTGCTTTTTTCAGCAAACTGGGGCAGAGAAAGTCTCTTGCCATATCAAAAGTTTCAGTAGCATTTGAAGCTTCTTACATCAAGGGGGTTTTATCTGAGGTAAGAATAGCTCTGGGAGCGGTGGCTCCAAGCGTTATCAGGGCAAAAAGGACTGAAAGGTACCTTGAAGGGAAGAAACTAGGCATTGAAATTATTGAAGAGGCTAGTCAAGTAATTATTGAGGAAGCCTCTCCTATAGATGACATAAGGTCTTCAAGGGATTACAGAAAAAAAATGACCGGGGCGCTTTTTTACAGGGGTTTGTATAAATACCTGAATCCGGCTAATAAAAACCAACCGTTAAAGTAAGTGGTAAAATACCGTTTTTTTCTGTTTTCAAAGAATCCGGATATTATTTTCGAACTGTTAATATCACGGGCGCACGCCAATGAAATAACGAGAGAAAACAAGCTTGCCTTATTTCCCGCAACCGCTGCAAACATTGATTACATCTTTGGTAATTTTCAGAAGCAAATCCCATTCCTTTTTTGGCCTTCCAGAGATAAGCCTTGAAAATTCTTTGGAATAAACTTCCGTTGCTCCGTCTTTTTCCTCAAAAAGGAAAAGTTTGTAAAGCGGAGTGTCAAAAGATTCTGCAATTCTTTCCAGCGTGGCAAGAGAAGGGCTTTTGAGCCCCTTTTCTATCGGACCGATAAAAGAAGGATGGACATTAATCCTTTGTGCAAAGGCTTCCTGGGTAAGATGGGCGTCATGTCTGAGTTTCTTAATTTTTTCTCCCAGCTTTTTGTTTAAGGTTGGCATTTAGTACCTCCTTCCTGATTTAAGTTTAGAAGTATTATATGGATAAAAGCCTATAAAATCAAGATTCTGAATGTAAAGCTTGATAGTTCTGCCAGTAATTACGAGTATTTATTCAACATTAAACAGTTCAATGCAGATATACTTTAGCAAGGAAGTAATTAGAGTTGAAGTAAAAGTTTTACAATAGATGTTAACAAGATGTTAAATTTTGTCAAACATAATGAGGTTTTTGAGGAAACCCGCGGTAAAATATCAAGACCTTTCTATTTTTGGTGGAGCTGACGAGATTCGAACTCGTGACCTCTTGCATGCCGAGCAAGCGCTCTCCCAGCTGAGCTACAGCCCCACATTAAACCAGCTTATATATAATAACAGAAACAATAAGAGCAAGTCAATATGTGCAAAATAAGCAAAGCTTGTTTTCTCACGTTATTTCAAAGGGCGTGCACCTATCTTCTGCTTCGCCAATAAGTTCCAGCCAAAACCAGTGCTCTTGCTTCGCAAGCCCTCCCTATTCGGTCGGGACGCACCCTGTGATTTTAATAGTTCGAAATTAAAAACAGCGGCTGTAAATGCCGCTGTTTTTACAAGCAAGCAATAGTTTATGGCTTAAGCTTCCTTCACATCTTTGCCGTTCTTGGGACGGGGAGGTTTAAACCCGGATTGCGGCTTAGCGGCGGCATTAGTGGGCTTTCCGGTGAATTTTTCAAGAGCTTCTTCCCAGTTCGTATCTTTTGCCAGGGCTAGTTTATCATAGTGATAGCCGTCAAGGCCGCCTTTCTTTATAGGCGCATAAATAGATATACCGTGTGAACCCTCCATGCCGTCTCCCACGTGTTCTTCGGCAAATACAACTTCCTCTACGGAAGCCATGAGAGCCTTGGCTGCATCTTTTAGATTCGCATCATTAATTTGCCTGTCTTCAACAATATGTTTGGCAAGATCGTAGGCATCCCGGACATCCGCATAAGGAGGCATTTCCATGCCCACCGTGTAATGCTGGCTTGCCTTGAAGTCATTCTTAATAACTGAATCAGGCACATCAGTCTTAAGGAGCGCCTTGGCAAATCCGTTAAGAGCATCTTTAAATGCGCCAATCTTATCAAGATTAGCCGCCGACATTGTTACCGTAGAATCCTTTGCTTTAGCACATTCATCAATGATGAACTTTGAAACCTGCTGTGGATTCATATTGCCTATTATCTTGGAGTTATCCTCTTTTATTGAAACAGGGTTTTTTCCAGCATTAGAAAGCTTCTTCTCGGTATCAACAAATTTATTTATGCCGTTAATGGTTTTTCCGGAGGCAAGAATCCCGGTATATGGCCAGCCTGTGCCACCAATTACTTCCTCGGAAGCAAGGAGGGTTTTAGCTACATCCTTTAATTCGTAGCCGACTTCTCCCTGAGCCATAAGGCAGGCATCAAAACCTACTGTGACCTGTTCTTTGTCAACGCCGGTATCTTTTTCGGCTCCGGCTATTGCCTTTTTCATGTCAGGCACAGACATAAAGCTGTTGTTGGTCTGATCCTCAAGAGCTCCTGTAAAGCCGCCGCCGTGGTCGTTAAGGATTATCAGATAATTCTGAGCAGGATAATTTTTCATTCCCCAGGAAAGAAAATCCTTGAGTGTTCCCGGAGCTCCCATATCAGCGGGTCCAAGCTTTTGCATAACAGGAGAGTTAATATGCTTGGGATCGTTATCCTTCATTATATAATATCTTGCTGCATCTTTCTCGCCGCCTTTAGCGGGAGTGGGATCGGGTCCTCTATCAAGCTGTGCTACGATATTAACATCTTTTGATGAGCCAACCTTCTCCATGTCGATAAGATTGTTTGTTACGAAAGACTCAAGGTCGTTATCCCCTGCCATGTAAGCAAGAACAGTCCATTTTGCCTTTGGCATAGGCAGAGCAGGGGCAGGTCCTGACTGTGTTATAGGCGCTTCCTTGTGGGTGGTTTTTCCTTTGTTCCCTTTAATACTTTTCCGGGCTTCGTGAGAAAGCTTTATGCTTTCTCCACTTGAGGGCTGCACACCGGAAGATTGCTCTTTCTTCTGCTCATTGATAGACTGGGAAACAGGAGAATTAACGGGGTTCTTATAGTTACCGGCTATTTCTGGTTTATTAATCTCCATCTTTATCTATACTCCCTCTAGGGTATAACTACCCATCCATATTTTACCACCAAATAGCCTGTATGTATGTTAACAAAATGTTAACTTTTTCAAGGAAATCAAAGGAGTAAAGGCATCCTTTGTGGAAAAAAAGTTTCCAGTGAACTACAAAGAATCGGAAGAATACATAGAAAATCTTGAAAGATTCGGGATAAGGCTTGGCCTTAGCAGGATAGGGGCTATTCTTAAGGAACTGGGCAACCCGCACCTTTCTTTTAAAGCGATTCATGTCGCCGGCACCAATGGCAAGGGTTCGACCGTAATGATGCTGAGCAGGATTTTACGGGCTCACGGTTTTAAAACAGGCTCTTATTATTCCCCCCACCTTCATAAACTGACGGAAAGAATACGTTTTAACAATAAACCTGTTTTAAGGAATGATTTTGCTTATTTTGCTACTCTGGTCAGGGAAAAGAGCAGAAAGATTCCGCATCTTACACAATTTGAATTTTTAACAGCCATGGCTTTTGCCTTTTTCAGCCGGGAGAAGGCGGAATGGGCGGTCGTTGAAACAGGTCTGGGCGGGAAATATGATGCCACCAATGTTTTAAATCCCGAATTAAGCATAATTACCAACATATCTCTTGACCATACTGACAGGCTTGGAAGCACTGTGGAAGAAATTGCCCTTGATAAGGCGGGAATTATAAAGAAGAAGGGCATCCTTGTTACCGGCGAGAGAAATCCTGCAGTAAGAAGAATTCTAAAGGCTCAAGCCGGAAAGAAAAGCTCTCTATTTTTTACCTCAGAGCCTTTTAATATCCAGCAGAGGAGCTTTCACAGCCAGAAAATTAAGATAGGCAGGATAGTCTATGATTTGTCACTCCTGGGAGATTTTCAGGCTGAAAATCTTTCCGTGGTTTTTAAAGCTCTTGAGGCTCTTGGATTCAGGGGAAACAAATTTGAATACAGGAAAATTCGTCCTGCCCTGCAGGATATAAAAATGGCAGGAAGGATGGAAATTATAAGGAAAGCACCGCTGGTGATTGCCGACGGGGCGCATAATCCTGAAGGAGCAAGAAACTTTAGAATTTCCTTGCAGAGTCTGATTAAAAATAACTGCCGCATCTGGATGATACTGGGAATTCTTGCTGATAAAGATGCAAATGGAATATTGAAAGAACTTCTTCCTCTTGCAGATATTGTTATAGCTACTTCTTCCAGGAATTCCAGGGCTCTTATGCCTGAAAAACTGGCTGCAAAGATTTCGGGCAAGAAGACTTTTATTAAGGAGAGCGTGCCCGAAGCAGTGAAATTTGCGGTTGAAAGTGCCGGGAAAAATGACGTTGTTATAATTACGGGCTCTCTTTATACCGTGGCGGAAGCACGGAAATATCTTTTATTGAGCTCACGCTGAAAAGATAACTCCGCCTAACCTCCCTTAATTTAAGGGAAGAAAAAAACTTCTTTTTAAAGAGGGGGGGAGGGGGAGTTAAGATAAAGCCGAGCGCAGCGAAAAATTGAAAGGGGGATAAATGGGTATTCCGAGAATTCTTGTCATTAATGACATTGCCCGTATGAAAGAGGAATTAAATAGAATAGGCGTAAAGGCTGCCGGGATAGAAATAATGGCACCGAAAGGAATCTTACGGGTTATTAAACTTGAAGAAGTAAGAATTCCTGCCGCCAACCTTTTAAAACAGGATTTTCTTTCCATTGGAGGAGAGGCGGCAGTTTCCAGATGGGCTCTGGATTACAGCAGAAAAGCAACGGATGTTCTTCTTATCGGCACTCTTTATCAGTTTGGACGTCTTCTGGATAAAATGAAGCTCCAGCCCTTCGGTTTGAAAGCGCTGTCCATTAAAATAAAAGAAACACTTGAGGATTTTGACCGTAAATTTGGTGTTCTTTGCTGCGGCAGATTTAAACTTCCCCTGGGAAAAAGAACGCTTATTATGGGCATTATAAATATGACACCTGATTCTTTTTCCGGCGACGGCACGGATTTAAAAAGCGCTTTAAAACAGGCGGAAAAGTTTACGGAGGAAGGCGCTGACATAATTGATATAGGCGGCGAATCAACACGACCGGGAGCTCTCCCGGTTGACAAGCAGGAGGAATCAAAGAGAGTGATTCCTGTTATAATGGCTCTGTCGAAAAGAATCAAAGTTCCCATCTCGATTGATACATATAAAGCTGATGTGGCAAAGAGAGCAATTGATGCCGGCGCATGCATAATCAATGACATCTGGGGCTTAAGGGCTGACAGCAGGATGGCAAAAACAGCGGCAAAAGCCGGAGTTCCTGTAGTAATAATGCATAACAAAAAGGATAAAAAATATACTGATATTGTTTCAGAGGTTATAAGTTTTTTAAAGGAAAGTATAGATAAAGCTCTGGATGAAGGCGTAAAAGAGGGAAATATCATAATTGACCCCGGCATAGGCTTTGGAAAGAATCCCGCCCAGAATATTTATCTTTTAAGGCATCTTACTGAATTAAAAAGCCTGGGGAGGCCCATCCTGGTTGGGACTTCGAGAAAGTCTCACATAGGCTATGTTCTCGGGCTTCCGGTGGAGGAAAGACTGGAGGGCACGGCGGCAACAGTTGCCTGGTCCATAATGAATGGTGCTGATATTGTTAGAGTTCATGACGTTAAGGAGATGACAAGAGTTGCCCGAATGATAGATGCCATTAAATATGCAGCTCTGGAGGAAAACTGATGGCAAGGGTGTATCTTGGGCTGGGTTCCAATCTGGGGAACCCCGGGAAAAATTTGATTAAGGCAGTGAAGAAACTTGAGGAATCAGTAAAAATTTTTAAAGTTTCTTCACTTTATAAGACGGAACCGGTAGGGGTCAAGGAGCAACCGTGGTTTCTTAACTGTGTTATTATGGGAGAAACCGGACTAAAACCGGATGAGCTTTTCTTAAAGATAAAAGACATAGAAAGAGAGATTGGCAGGACAGATACCCGCCGGTGGGGACCAAGAGTTATCGACATTGACATTCTTTTTTATGATAAGATAACTTATGACAGAAATAACTTAAAGATTCCGCACCCCAGCTTAAGAGAAAGAGCATTTGTTCTTATCCCGTTGATTGAAATAGATTCGGCTCTTGTATACCCGGGAGGCAGGCTGTTGAAAGAATACATGGCAGATATTGAAGACTCCCAGGTAATTCTTTTTGAAAAAGACTGGCTAAGGAGAGAATCTTGATTTCAAGAAAAACAAAAATAATACTTTTATCACTTTTACTGTTATATTTTGTCTTAAATCTTTTCTTTGTCTGCCGATACTATAACAAAGAAACTCTATTTAATTGCTATTCTATCGAGCAATTTAGAGATGCAAGGAATGATTACGCTGAGAATATTTGTATTGGAACCCGGATTGTTTTATCTTATTCTCCTTTAGATTTCAAGATGCCGATAGTTGATAATTTTATGGCAAGACCCCTTAACGGTCCTTTTTATTATTTTATTGCTTCAGTCTTAAAAAGCTTTGGATATTCGGGCAGCCTTATTTTTCCCCTGCAGATGGTAAATTTAATTTTCAGTTGCCTTGCTTTATTATTTATTTTCCTCTCCTTGTTCAAACTCAGCAATAACTTAACCGCTTCCCTTATTGGAGTTCTGCTAGTGGCTTTTTCTTTCTGCTTCTGGTACTGGGGTACTTCTGTTAAGTCTTATCCAATAACTACGGCGTTTCTTTTTCTTTCAATATATCTTCTTTTATTTTCCAGATGGCACCTGACTCTTCTTTCCGGAATTTTCATGGCATTGGCCGCAGGGTTTACTTTTACCGCAGTAATAATCATGCCTGTGGCAATCACATTCTTTTTTTTACAAAAGCTCCCGGCGTTTAAAAAATTGTTTCATTGCATGATATTTTTGGTGGTTTCTTTTTTTCTAATATTTTTAATCCACAGCTTGTCATACTGGATGTATTTTAAGATGGAAAATTTTTCTTTTGCTCTTAGCCATTCCTCAAAGATGCTCACCTGGACAGGATATAACGCAAGTTCCACTCTTGATATCAAAAGGCTGCAGGAAGCCTCTGCCGATGGAAAAATCCAGATTTTAAGAACTCAAATGGAAAGACTCTGGAGGAGATTTTCAGAAATGTCAATTCTCCCGATTTTCGCAAAAGGGGACCGGCTTTACAGCTTTGCGCCCTTGCAGGAAGTGGTCAAATTTGTTTTCAAGTCTGCTGGAGTAATTTTTGCTGTTATTATAATTTTAAGCATATTTTTTATTAAAGGATGGAAGCAGAATTTTTTCTTTTGCTTGCCTGCCTTTTTTTGGGTATCAATACCTCTTTTGATTTTTTTTATTGCTGATGCAGACAATGACTATACGTATATAGCGGCTTTTGGCTTAATCTTTTTTATTACAGCAGCAAGCTCTTTTTCAAGAATTTTAAGAGTTGCTCTTATTTTATGGATAAGCCTTATTGCCTTTGTAAATATCCTGGTGGTGTATCCTGTTTCAAGGGAAGATACCAATCAAATGTTAATGGAAAGCAAAAGGGTTGCAGAAAAAATTAAGACGGGGACTCAATTTGCATATTTTGACCCCAACTTCAGCCAGCGGGGTGAGGATATTTATTTAGCGTACTATTCCCGTGCAAAGATGAGAATAATACTACCTTATATGGAAAATAAATTTCCTTTGAATTCCAATGAAATAGTAGTGAATCAATCAGAATTGGAACATTATCCCTGCGTCCCTGAAGAAGTAAAGAAATCCTTTGTTGATTTTCTAAGAAAATCAGGATATAAAGAAACAGACAACTTTTTTCTTGGAGAAAACACGTTTGCCGTTTACAAAAAAAAATAAAGTGCGGCGGGTACCCGCCCAAAGGGTGGGTGGGCAATCTCGTAATGAGAGATTACTTCGTCGCCATGCTCCTCGCAATGACATTTCGTAGCTGCGCAAGCCCTTCCTATTCGGTCGGGACGCACCTAGCTTTTTACGGTTGTCTGAAGTTTACTCCCCGTGAGATAAACTCCCAATGCGATTGAATAAAACTTGCTTTCCGCCGTGTCAGCCCTTGAGGTAAGCACAATTGGCGTCCTGGCGCCGAGAATTATGCCGGCAACTGCTGCTCCTGCCATATAGGCAAGGGCTTTAAAAAGGACATTGCCCACTTCGATATTAGGGACAAGCAGGATATCGGCATCTCCTGCCACCTGGCTTTTGATTCCCTTCTCCTCGGCGGCTCTTTTTGAAATGGCATTGTCAAAAGCAAGGGGACCGTCCACCAGGGCGTTTTTAATCTGGCTGCGGTCAGCCATTTTTGCAAGGCAGGCTGCATCCGTGGTGGCGGGCATCTTTTCGTTTACCTCTTCAACCGCCGCAAGAATTGCAGCTTTTGGCTGAGCAAGACCAAGGCTTCGGGCAAGATCTATGCAGTTTTGAAGGATGTTTTTCTTTTCTTCAAGAGCCGGCGCAATACACATTGCGCAGTCGGTAAGAAAGAGAATTTTGTGATAGGCAGGAACCTTCATTAGAAAAGAATGACTTAACAGATTGCCGGTTCTTAACCCTGTTTCTTTGTCAAGAACGGCTTTCAAAAGAATATCGGTATGAATGATTCCTTTCATGAGAAGGTCTGCTTTTCCGCTTGAGACAAGCCTTACGGCTGAAAATGCGGCAGAGGTTTTGTCTTTTGCATCAATTATGTCGCTTTCCTGAAATTT
>JAMDEM010000083.1:1187-11282 GCA_023486985.1 Bacillota bacterium | reverse complement strand
AAACTCCCGCAGCGTATTGACCTTCAGACATCCTGAGGTTTTCGTTTGCTTTTTCAACCTGGATTTTGGTGGTTTCAACATTTTCCTTTGCTGTAATAAAATTAAGATATGCCTGTCTTACCTGAAGGAGAACATCCTGCCTGGCTTGGTCAAGAGTGGTCTGAGCTTTTTGCAGATTTGCATCTGCTTCTTTTATCTGATATTCCGTAAGTCTTCCATTATAAATAGGAAAAGACAGATTAAGATTAAAGTTCCATCCTTGAAATCCAGGTATCAAAGTATTATCGTAGCCGGTAAATCCATAGCTTGCCGCAGTGGCGATTACGGGCAGATTGCCTGCCTTTGCGCCCATTAGGGCGGCTTTGAAAGCGCCAATTTGAGCCTGAAACATGGCAAGTTCAGGGCGATTCTTTAAAGCTTCATCCTGAAGCTGTGAAAGGTCATAACTAACATCAGGAAGCACGACCTCTTTGTCAAGTGCAAGCTTTGCATTAACATCAATTCCCATAAGCCTGTTTAAATCTGCTTCGGATGAATCTTTTTCCTGTATGGCTCTGGCGACATTCAGCTTGGCAGTGGCAACAGGAACCTCGGCAAAGACAACATCTGCCCTTGCGACTGTGCCGGCTTTGAAGCTTGCTTCCGCAAGTTTCAGGTGTTCTTGAGCTTGAGAGAGGGAGAGTTCAGCCACAGTAACCAGACGGTAAGCTAGAAGCACTCTGTAGAATCCCTGCGACACGCTTAAGGTCAGGTTGTTTTGCTGAATCCTCAGGTTGTGAATGGATGCCATGGCGCTTGATTTAGCCTTATCAATTTGAGCCCGTATGGTGCCTCCGTCAATAAGGACTTTCGAAAGTGTAACCTGGTCGTTAACGGTGCTTAAATATCTTGCTGAAGATTGAAAGCTTACTGTATTTCCTCCAATACTTGTTGTGACAGGAGGTCCTTGAGGCGAGAGATTTCTATTAAATGATGAATTAAAAGTGAGGCTGGGTAGGTTAAAAGATTTAGCCTGCCCGATTCTTGCCTGTGCGGCGTTTATATCTTCCATGGCTAGCAGGATGTTCTGGTTTTTAGCTATTGCTATATTAATACAGTCATCTAATGTAAGCACTTTCTGCGTGCCGGGAGCAGAGGGATTGTATTCCAGTGTTTTTCCTCCGATATCCTGTGCTGATGCTATATCTGTAAATGTGTTAAGCAAGAGGCATAAAAAAAGAATCGTAACGATAAGGCGAAAAGTTCTCAAATTCGAACCCCCTTATTACCTTTTTCAAATTCAATTCCTTCCCGGGCAATCTTTTCCAGAATCAATATAAAGTTTTCCTGCTCATTTTCTGTAAGCATGGTTAATATCCTTTTGATTATTTCTTTTTTCTTTTTCTGGCAGACACTGGCAGTTTTTTCGCCTTTTTCCGTGAGTTTAACTTTTACGATGCGCCTGTCTTTTGTGCTTCTTTCCCTTGTGAGAAGTTTCTTTTTTAAGAGCTGGTCAATAATTACGGTTGCCATGCTTAAACTTATGCCCAGCCCCTTTGCCAGCCTGCTCATAATAAGCTCTTTTTCCTTGGAAATGAAGAAAAGGGCCATAAGCTCAAGCTTGCCCAAATCAGCTTCACCGGCAAAATTTTCCATGGAGACGAAGAATTTTCGTATCCCTTCCATGGCTTCAAGAAACCGGTTTACTTTTTTTTCTGCAACCATTTGTTCTTCCTTTGAGAGATAATTTAATGATTAAAATATTTAATGATTAGATTATATATAAATTAAAATATTTGTCAAGCTGTGCACTTATTCCCGCCTGACTTATATTGTGAATTATGGTGCAATCTGTAGTTTCAAAAAAAATATTCCGGGAAAAAAATATGCAGAGGAGGTGAAAAAAGGAATAAAAAATTTCGGCAGTTAGTGAATTAAAAGATAGTTAAAATAGTTTTTAAAAAAATGAAGCGAACGGAGGTTGATTAAAATGAATTTAAGGTCAAGTGTGTTAAAAATAATTATTGCGGCGTTTCTTGTTGCGGGATTATCCTTAAGCCTGGGTTCTCTCAGCAAAGCCTCTCATACGCAGGATAATAATCCTGTGGCAATGGTGGCAATGGTTTCTGGAGACGCTCAATTCCAGGTAGCAGAGAGTTCATATAAGATGAATCATGCATATTGTGTTGAAACAGGTGCAGGCCAATGTCCGGTGGGATTTAATAAGCTTTATTTAATGCAGAAGCTTGCACCGGGAGACCAGATAAAAACCAACTCTAACGGGAAAATAACGGTAATTTACTTCTATGACGGGCACACTGAAACAATAGGCTCTGATGCTTCGGCTAAAATTGATTTTAAGACTCTCTCTGATGTCAGCGGCAGTGTTGATCGTTCTGGCATGGGTAACCAAACGGAAATTTTTGAAGTTCCCTATTTTCTTCAGGGGGTGTTAACCGATAAGGCTCTGGCTCCGGCTGATGAGCCCGGTGCAAAGGAAAATGAAGAAATGTACCTTAAATCATCGGCTAATACGGAAGTTTATCCGCCTGCTTTCAGCTGGGCAGATACCGGCGCAAAGCAGTATAAATTCCAGCTTTTTAACGAGTGGAATGAGTTTATTTATGAAAGTGTAATCACCACAAACTCATTCAAGTATCCTATGGATGCGCCGCTGCAACTTACGAAAGGCGGACTTTATTACTGGCAGGTCCTTACAATGGATAATCAGCGTGTCGTTCCCAAGACTCCCTTTAAGATAACTACAGCGATTCAGGCAAACCTGATTAAGGATTGGGAGACACAGTTTGAGAACTCCAAGAAAATGGATCCGAATAACACTGTGCCGTATATAAAGATGTTACTGCTTTACAATAATTTCCGTATGTGGGGCAAGCTGGTGCGTCTCACCGAAGCGATTAGAGATATTGATTCTCAGAATCCGCTGCCTTATAGAACTTTAGCCCGCTTGTATCTGGTAAGAGGATGCCCGTATTTTGCACGCGAGTCTTTGCAGAAAGCGGTCGCTCTCGGAGCCGAGGATCCTGTCATTAAGGTGCCGGAAGAAATTCCCATTCAGAGAAAGGATCTTCCGCAGATACAGTAGTATATTGCTGCAAGCTATATTGAATAGAGGTCCCGAAAGGGACCTCTATTCTTATATGCCTCTTTGATAAAGAGGGGTTGGGGGATAAAGAAGGGAGAGGAATTTATAAGGCTTAAGAGAAGTTAATAGGCGGAGGTTTTGTCATGGAAAAGAAAGAAAGAATCCCTCCCGGGCAGTCAAAGACAGAAGATTTTCCCGTTCTTCATGTGGGGGATGTGCCTGTTTTTGACCCGAAGACATGGATTTTTTCCGTTGAAGGATTGGTAGAAAATCCGGTTACAGTGAGCTTTGATGAATTCAGGAAAATTGCCCCGGCAGAGAGCACCAGCGATTTTCATTGTGTAACAGGCTGGAGCAGGCTTGACAACAGGTGGGAAGGCTTGCTTTTTAAGGATTTGTGCAAACTGGTAAAACCCCTGCCTGAAGCAAAATTCGTATCAGTTATTGCAGAAGGAGATTATACAACCAGTCTCTCCATGGAAGAGATGCTGGAGGATGAAGTTATCTTTGCATGGAGCCTTGAAGGCAAACCTTTAGAGCCTGACCACGGCGGGCCTTTAAGAGCGGTTGTTCCCCATAAGTATGCTTATAAATGCGCCAAGTGGGTAAGGAAGCTGATATTTACAGCACAAAAGGAGCCGGGTTACTGGGAAACCAGGGGTTACAGTGACAGTGCAGACCCGTGGAAAGAAGAAAGATTTGATTAAATCCGCCCGCACCAGGTGGAGCCTTATTATTTTAACATCCCTTGGTGCCTTCGTTTTTGCCCTTTTATTTGGAAGTAAGGTTCTTCACAAAGAAGATAAACTTATGCAAAAGCCTGAAACGCCTCAAAAGAAAATTTCTCTAAAGAAATTTGAAACCTCCCATGAAATTGAAAAGCTCGTAAAAGAAGCTTCAAAAAGTTTTCCCGGCAAAGCAGGTATCGTTTTTTATGATATATTAGAGAATAAGGTTATTGGAAGCAATACAAAAGAAGAATTTGAGGCGGCAAGCCTTATAAAAATTCCCATACTTATAGAATATTTCCGGCAGGTAAAGGCAGGGAAGTTAAGTCCGGGAGAGAGTGTGGTGATAAAGAACTCCATGAAAGCCGGCGGCTCTGGCAGTATTAAGAATCTGCCAGAAGGCTCAAGTGTGTCCTATGAAGAACTTGCCGGGCTTATGATAACAAAAAGCGATAATACAGCTGCCGATATACTTATTAATAAGCTTGGTATGAAGAATATTAACTCCATTGCAATAGAATTGGGATGCAGTGCCACATTTTTAAAAAGAACAATCTGGGATTTTGCCGCCATTGACCGCGGCATGGACAATACTGCAACTCCTGAAGATATGATGATTTTGCTGAGAGCCATTTATGAAGGGAAAGCTGTTGATGAGGCATCCAGCGCCTCAATGATTAATATATTGAAAAGACAGGAAAATCGCAAAATGATTCCTGCATATCTTCCTGAGGGTGTAGAAGTTGCGCACAAGACCGGAGAACTTAACGGTATACTTCATGATTGTGGTATAATATATATGGAGAAATGTCCATATATATTATGCTTGCTTGGGAAAAACATAAAAAATAAAGACGAGGCAAGAAAGTTCTGGGCTGACTTTTCATTAAGGATATATAAGGTTATGCAAAAAAGAGGGTGAAAGAAATGAGAAGATACTTTTTAGCTGCTGTTGCAGTAATTGTGGCGGTGGTTATTTATGTAACGCCTGTTTTTTCCGGGTCTAACGGAATACACTGGCTTTATTCTTATGACCAGGCACTTCAGATGTCCAAATCCACCGGTAAGACATTGATGATTTACTTTTACACTGACTGGCAGGAATGGTGCAAAAAGATGGATGAGGAAACTTTTGCCAATCCGGATGTGGTTGAAATGTCAGAAAAATTTGTTTGCCTGAGGGTCAATTCGGAAAAGGAACAGGCACTTGCCGGGAAATATCATGCAAAAGCTTCTCTTACTATAATTTTTATACAAACAAGCGGGATAGAAACTAACCGCGTTATAAGTTTTTCGCCTGCGGGAAATTTTCTTAAGGAAATGCAGAAAGCTGTTCGATAATTGTTATTTTCGAAGCGCGAAAACCACGGGCTTGACGTTGATGAAGCGCAGGAAAACAAACTCGCCGGAGGCGAAGCCGAGGATGCCACGGTATTGCCCGTGGTAATTTATAATGAATAATCCCGATATTCAAATTCTTGATATTTTAAAAAAAGTTGAAAAGCCCGGAAGATACCTTGGGAACGAATGGAACGCTGTCCGGAAAGAGTGGGATAGCGCTTCGGTAAGGGTTGTTCTTGCTTTTCCCGATACCTACGAAATAGGCCAGTCAGGGCTTGGAATAAAAATTCTATATCATCTCATTAATGAAAATCCCCGCTATCTTGCCGAACGAGTTTTTTCTCCCTGGAAGGACATGGAAAAAGAGCTTTTAAATTCAGGCAGGAAAATATGGAGCCTCGAATCCAGAAGGCCGCTTTCAGATTTTGACCTTCTTGGTTTTACCCTGCAGTATGAGATGACTTACACCAACATCCTTGCGATTTTAAATTTAAGCGGAATTCCGCTTAAGGCTGATGAAAGAACTTCTGAATATCCTCTGGTTATGGGCGGAGGACCATGTGTTTTTAATCCCGAGCCGCTGGCGGCATTTTTTGATTTCTTTGTTTTAGGCGACGGGGAAGAAGTAATTCTGGAGATACTGGAAAAATTTGCCGCACTTAAGAGTCAGGGCGCATCAAGGAAAGAAAAACTTGCTGAGCTTGCAAAGATAGAGGGAGTATATGTGCCTTCTTTTTATGATGTTAAATATAATGATTCAGGCACAATCGCCCGGGTAATTCCTCTTGACGGCGCTCCTGAGAAAATATCCCGCCGGGTTGTTGAAGACCTTGACAAAGCTTTTTTTCCCTCAAAACCTGTTGTGCCTTATGTGGAGGCGGTTCAGGACAGAGCTGTGCTTGAAGTTTTCCGTGGATGCACAAGGGGCTGCCGGTTTTGCCATGCAGGCAGTGTTTACAGGCCGGTAAGGGAAAGGTCACCGGAGAGGCTTTTTAAGCTTGCAAAAGAGATAGTTTCAAATACGGGCTATGAAGAGCTTTCCCTTGTTTCCCTTAACTGCTCCGATTACAGCAGGATAAAAGAGCTGGCAAGAAAACTGGTTGAAGAGTATAAAGGAAAGTATCTTGGAATTTCCCTTCCTTCTTTAAGAATGGATTCTTTTTCACTTGATCTTGCAAGGATGGTGCAGACCCTCAGGCGTACGGGCCTTACGTTTGCGCCTGAAGCAGGAACGCAGCGGATGAGAGATGTTATAAACAAGGGTATCACTGAAGATGATATATTAACAACTGCTTCCTATGCACGGGAAGCGGGCTGGGATAGTTTGAAATTTTATTTCATGATAGGCTTGCCGACTGAGACGATGGATGATGTGCGGGGAATAATTGATATTGTAATGAAAGTTCTCAAAAAAACATCTATGAAGCTCAGGGTGGGTGTTTCTCCATTTGTTCCAAAGGCTCATACGCCGTTTCAGTGGCATCCGCAGGAAAGAATTGACAGCCTTAAAGAAAAAACCGGAATGTTAAGGAAATTTTTAAGACATAGAAAAATTCTTTTTGACTGTCACATTCCCGAAT
The DNA here is from genome assembly GCA_023486985.1 of Bacillota bacterium. GTDB lineage: Bacteria > Vulcanimicrobiota > JAMDEM01 > JAMDEM01 > JAMDEM01 > JAMDEM01. Next base: position 4,548 of record JAMDEM010000083.1, on the reverse strand, counting down.
TAAGCTTTATCGAGGGAGTTTTTTCAAGGGGAGACCGGAGGCTTTCTCAGGTTCTGGAGTCCGCATGGAATCTTGGCTGCAGGTTTGACGGCTGGTCGGAAGAATTTAAATTTGAAAAATGGAAGGAAGCCTTTGAGCGTTCCGGTATTAATCCTGAATTTTACACCTCCCGCTTGAGGCAGTTTAGCGAGATACTGCCATGGGACCACCTTGCTTCAAGGCTGGACAAAGAATTCTTTTTAAGCCAGGCGCAAAGCGCCGTGTCGGAAACAACTCTTGGCGACTGCAGGTGGAATGACTGCAGCGCCTGCGGCGTTTGCAGCGGGGAGATTGAAAACAAGCTTTATGGCGGCGGCGATAATCATTCAGAAGAGCCGTTTGAATTTAATAAAGAAGAGATAAAGTCTTTACGTAAAGGTCTTTACAGGATTAGAATAAAATTTTCCAAGCTCGGGGATTTAAAGCTTATTTCTCATCTTGATTTGATGAGAACATTTGAAAGAGCCATGAGAAGGGCGAATTTTCCTCTTGCTTATACGGAGGGCTTTCATCCCAGGCCAAGGCTTTATTTTGCCTCAGCCCTGAGCCTCGGCTACGTAAGTACTGGAGAGTGGCTGGATATCGAGCTTGCTGAGCGGAGGGAAGCACTTGAGATAAAGGAGAAATTAAAAGAAGAGCTTCCGGAAGGAATAGAAATTTTAAGATGCCGGGAAATTCCTCTGAGAGCCGATGATCTTCAGTCCAGGATAGGTCTTTCCTTATATAATATCGAATTAGTAAATGTTGACGCGCGGTTGTTTTCTAAAGAGATAATCGAGGAGAAGCTTTCTCAGGAAGAAACTCCTTTAAAGCGAAAAGATAAAGATGTCAGGCTTGGAGAATTCCTTGAGTCTTTCCGCATAATAAAATTTAATAATGACTTTTGCAATCTCGAATTAGGGATAAGGGTTTTGCCCACCGGTGCCTTAAAGCCTGATGAACTTCTAAAGCAGGTGTTAGGTTTACAGCAGAGTAATTTTGGAAAGATTGAAAGGACTGCTCTTCTTGTTCGCGAGGGAGCAGTATGGATTGAACCATAATGAGCTTCACTGTTTACAACCTGATACTTGTAGCTGTCTGTCTTATTCTGATGACGGCAGTTGTTGCTCTTTTGCTTTATGTCCGAAGGCGTTACCGCCAGCTTTTAAACCGTGAAAAGGAAATAAGAAGCGAATATGCTGAAAAAATGAGTGAGCTTCATTCAAGGCTTGCCGAGCTTTCCGAGACTGTGATTCAGTATCAGCAGATGCTGGGCGCATCCCAGGAGCAGACAATGCTGGAGGCAAGACAGAAGGATCTTTTCCTTGAGATTTCTCACTCCCTCACCCAGACTCTTGATTTGCCGACAATTCTTGATAAGATAATTTCCAAGATAAGAGTGGTTGTGCCTTTTTACTGTGCAGGTATCTATCTATATTCAAAGGAAAAGTCGGAGCTTTATGAGGCAGCCTTTCAGGAAATTACTGAGGAGGACATGAAGCTTCAGTTGAGGCGGGACTTTGGAATTCCTGATATAGTTGTTGACACCAACAGGCCGGTATGGATAGCTGATGTTGAGAAGGATCCAAGGTTCAAGCACTTTCTGGAAACCGTGCACATAGGTTCCGCTATTTATGTGCCCATATCTACTGAGAATGAAGTTTACGGCATTCTTTTTCTTGGGAGCCTCCAGAAAAATTCTTATGGACAGAAGCAGATGAATATTCTTTCTCCCATAGTAAACCAGGCTTTCCAGGCTATAAGAAATGCCCGGCTTTTTCAGGAAGTTGACAGCAAGTTAAGTTTTATGTCAACTCTCTGGGATATCTCAAGAAGCCTTAATGTCACGTTGGATGTGGATTTCTCCCAGACCAATGTCCTTACAGATGTAGTTGAAATCTTAAGGAGATTTTTTAAAACCGACAAAGCCGTATTTTTCAGGTATGATGAGGAATCATATGTTGCAGTTCCTTTTGCCTTCTCGGGTTTTAAATATAATGAAGGATTTCATAGCCTTGAGCTTCCAAAAGAAATAATTGAAAATCCGCAAAAAGTTGAAAGATTTATGCAGGTGGGTGAATTTGTTAATAAATATAACGTGTCTGCCGCATTGACGGAATTTTTTGGGAATGAAGGAATAAAATCATTCCTCCGGGCTCCTCTCATAGGGAGAAGAAAAACAATGGGATCCATAGTTTTATTTTCTATGGAACACCGCGCCTGGACCCAGGAAGAGATAAGGTGGCTTGATATTTTTGCCGGCGTAATTTCTTCTGCTCTTGAGAATTCCATTCTTTTTTCAGATCTTTTTATTGAGAAAAACCGTCTTCAGGTTCTGGTTCAAAATATTCCGGACGGGGTTTTTACAATTGATACATCAAAAAGGATACTGAGCTGGAATACAGCCGCAGAAAAAATTACCGGCTGGCAGAGCAGGGAAGTTATTGGAAAAGCCTGCCGGGACTTGTTTTTCCATTCTTTGGACGGTGAAAGACTTTGCGATGAATCCTGTTTAATTGAAAAGGCAATAAGGGAGAAAAGAAGAGTTGATTCCGGCGGGCAGCCGGTTTATGCCGTTAAAAAAGAAGGTCAAAAATTCCCTGTTTTCATCGGCTGCGCCCCTATTATAAATGAAGAAGGAGAAGCAGTAGGCGCAGTTCAGGTTTTTAGAGATAGAAGCGCTGAGATGGAAATAGAAAGGATGAAAGAAGACTTTTTTGATGCAGTTACACATGACCTGAAATCGCCGCTTTCATCTGTAATGGGTTATATCGAGCTGGTGATGAATCCCAAAATTGGAGAACTTACTTCAACACAAAGGGAATATATAGAATCATCCCTGAGGTCGGCCAGGTCTCTGCTTCTGCTTATAAACAATCTTCTTGAAGGAGCGCGGATTGATGCCGGAAAGATGGTTTATAACTTTGCTATCTTTGCTCCGGAGCTTGTTGTATCTGAAGTTATTGAGATGTTTATGCCTGCAGTTCATCAAAAAGGCATCAAAGTTAATTTAAATATTTCAAAAGAGCTGACGGTATATGGAGACAGGGATATGATTAAACAGGTTTTTATGAATCTTTTCAGCAATGCCATGAAGTTTACTTCAAGTAAGGGGATTGTGACAATCTCGGCGGAACCGCATGAAGATAAGGTCAAATTTTCGGTTGCAGATACAGGGAAGGGAATTCCCCCGGAAAACAGGGAAGGACTTTTCCAGAAATTTTATCAGGTGGGTTCAGGTCATGTGTAACTGCATCAAAAAAGTCTTCTTTCATCCTTTCTATTTCCATCTCAGCGCTTCTATCTCTAAAAACCTGAACTGCGCCTACTGCTTCTCCTTCTT
>JAMDEM010000083.1:0-1177 GCA_023486985.1 Bacillota bacterium | reverse complement strand
CATAGGGCTTTATGTGGTAAAGAAAATTCTTGAAGAACATAATCAGGAAATTTTTGTTGAAAGCAAGGAAGGGAAGGGAACCATATTTACCTTCTGCCTTGATAAATCTGCACCGGTATGAGCAAGGCTTGTTTTGCGGCATGAGTTGCCTGCGAGGGTTGGGATTTGTCATTCTGAACGGCGGGTACCCGCCTGAAAGGTGGGTGAGAATCTCAATCCAATATCCTTCGCGGTAGCTCGGGGTTTTATAGAAATTTCTAAGCTCACCTTTGTTCGCAAAGAAATTTCAAAAAACCCCATGCTCTTGCTATGCAAGCCCTTCCTGTTCGGTCGGGACGCACCTCAGGATGACTGCGGAGTATTCCGATCGAGATGGCGACCTTGCTCTGCAAAATAAGGCAGTGGCAGACCTTGGTCTGCATAAAAAAGCAAAGCAATCTTTGCCGCTACTGTAACTTCTGATCGCAAAAGAATAGGAGTTGAAATTTTGTCAAAAGAAACAAAAGAGGCAAGAGAAATATTAATAAGCATTGACGAGCTTGAGAGCAGGGTTGCAGTTCTTGAGGGCGGCAGGCTCCTGGAGATATATATCTCCAGGGAAGAACGCCAGGTTGGAAGCATTTATAAGGGAAAGGTTACCAATGTTCTTCCGGGAATGCAGGCGGCTTTTGTTGATATCGGTCTTGAAAGAAATGCTTTTCTTTGTGTTGACGATGTGTCCGCCCGGCTGGGTACGGAAGAAGTAATTGATGAGATAAAAGAATTTTCGATAAAAGATATGCTTAAGGTAAACCAGGAAAGCCCTGTCCAGATTGTAAAAGAATCAATCGGAGGAAAGGGCGCCCGCGTTACCACACACATCACTCTTCCCGGACGTTACCTTGTTTTTCTGCCTACCGCCCGGTATATAGGCATATCCCGGAGAATTGATGATGAAGAAGAGAGAAACCGTCTTCGTTTGATGGTGGAGAAAATAAAGCCCCGCAATATGGGAGTTATTGTAAGAACCGCGGCTGAAGGCAGGGATGTTGATGACCTGAAGAAGGATCTTGAGTTTCTTACCAGGCTGTGGGATAAGATTCAAACCAGTGCAAAAAGAAAGAAAGCCCCGGCTCTTATTCACCAGGAGCTTGCCCTTGTTTACAAGACAGTCATCCTGAGGTGCGTCCCGACCGAA
>JAMDEM010000084.1 GCA_023486985.1 Bacillota bacterium | reverse complement strand
TGTTTTTTGCTTCCCTTACAATTGCTTCACCTATCGGGTGTTCGGAATGAGATTCAGCCGAAGCCGCGTAATGCAAAACTTCATCCACCTCATGATTTTGAGCAGGTATAATCTCTACAACAAAAAGCTTTCCTGACGTTAAAGTGCCTGTCTTATCGAAAACTACAGTGTTGATTTTATGAATCTTCTCAAGAGGCTCTCCTCCCCTGATAAGAATTCCTCTTTCTGCGCCTTTGCCTGTCCCTACCATTATTGCAGTGGGAGTTGCAAGCCCGAGAGCGCAAGGGCATGCGATTATAAGAACTGAGATAAAATTAACAAGGGCAAAATTAAAAGGCGCAATACCCGCAGGGATTTTCCCCAGAAAATACCAGTAAAGAAAAGTTGCAACGGCTATTAACATAACCACCGGGACAAAAACGCCGGCTACCTTATCCACCAGCCTTTGAATCGGAGCTTTGGAGCCCTGCGCTTCCTCAACCATTGCTATAATCTGCGAAAGAACAGTATCCCTGCCTACTTTTACGGCTTCAAACCTGAACGAGCCGGTAAAATTTACAGTGCCGCCAAAAACATTATCACCCTCGCCCTTTTCCACCGGTATGCTCTCCCCGGTCAGCATTGATTCATCCAGTGTTGATGAACCGCTTCTGACTATCCCGTCAACCGCTATTCTTTCCCCGGGCTTAACAAGAATAATATCGCCTGCTTTTACTTCCTCAACCGGGATAACGGTGTCCGAGCCGTCCCTCATTACAGTGACAGTTTTAACTTTAAGACCCATGAGTTTCCTGATGGCTTCCGAAGTTTTACCCTTTGCCCCTGCCTCAAGCCATTTTCCAAGAAGAATAAGAGTTATAATAATGCTTGATGTGTCAAAGTAAAGGTTTGTGCCCACTCCGGCTTTTTCAAAAAATGAAGGAAAGAAGGTAACACCCGTGCTGTAAAAATAAGCTGACAACGTACCTGAAGCTATAAGAACATTCATATCGGCGCTGAAATGCCTGAGAACTTTAAGGGAAAGAGATATAAATTGATAACCTGCCCAGAATTGAACAATCGTTGCAAGAGCAAAAAGAATATAATTTAGATATCCGGCAGGAATATTTTTTAAGAACTGAAGAAAATGAGGCATGGAACCTGCCATTATCAAAACCGACAGAATAAGGGATACAGTGAACTTTGTGCGGATTTTCGATATTTCCTCTTCCCTGCGTTCCTCTTTTGCCTTCTCTTCAGCAACGGCAGGAACCGAATAGCCCGCATTCTCAATGGCAGTCTTTAAATCCTTTAAATGCGCCACTTTTGAATCATATTCAACAAAAGCCTTCTCTGTTGCAAGGTTAACTGAAGCGCTTGCCACTCCTTTAACGCCGGTTAAAGCCTTTTCAACTCTTGCAACACAGGATGCGCATGACATTCCTTCGACTGGAAGTTCTGTTCTTTCCATTTTTTCCTTAAACACAAAGGGCAGAAAACTAAATCCCTGCCCTTAAATTCCCTCCACATTTATTATACCTTTTAGAACAAGATATATCAATAATTCAATATAAAAAGGTTTACTTCAATTCACCACTTTATCGGCTGCGTGCAAACTCTGTGATATCATAATCTGCACCTGCTCCTGTGAAGGAACCGCCTCCCCGGGGTGTTTTTCAGTCATATGTTTTGCCACCATCTCTTTTGACATAATCCCTCTGACCTGTTTAACTGCATCATCCCTATCAAGCGCATCCACAGTAATAGCCTCTCCGCATGAACAACTCATTGAAAACTTCATCTTTATCATCTCCTATATTACATAAATTTAAAGCAGAGTAAACTTCTCTCTGCTTTAATTATTCCCGTTTTATTTTTTTATAAACAAGATTTTACGAATATACGATGGTCTTGTTTCCGCCGGCGGCAAGAAAAATGACCTGTCTGATATGGCAAATGCATTGCAAAGAGAAAATGTATAAATGGTTTCCTCCTTTACGAACTCAGGAAAAGCTTCGTAAGCTTGAGCTTCTGGCTGGAATGCCCAGAGAAAGAAGCGGACCTAAAAAAGGAAAGCCGTCAAAGGCGGCAAACCAGCCTATCTGGCAAAACGCCGGGTTGATCAGAGTATGGCTCGAATAGCTCAGGTTCAGTATGAAGAGCTGGTAAATCAATGGAAGGAAAAGAATCCTTCAAAAGAAAGACAGAGCTTGATAAATCAGATAGTTGAAGAATGAGATAAATAAATATATCACTCTGATATTCAAAAACCGATTACAGGACAAATTAAGAGGTCATTTTAAAAAAATGAGAAAAAAAATTAAATTCTTAAAAAATAATTGACATTTTCAGAGATATCGTTCCTCTTCCGCTGATAGTCTCAGTGACGAGGTTGCCGCAGCTAAAACGCATGAGGTTTGCTTATCAAACTTGTCAAAGATCTGCAAAATTTGAAAGAGTTTGCATTTTCAGAGATAAGCAATTATCCCTTGACTGGAAACTGAAGAACAATTGCTTCGAGCTCGCGATATGTCTGACTAACGAAAGTCTGATCACTTTTAAACGAAAAGGAAAGAGTTACATGAGTTTGATCAGAAACTTCAGCAATTCCTGATATTTGCACACCGCCCGTTTTTTCCATCTTCACAGTTAAGCGAAGAGTGTCTTCGTCGGTCAAGAAAGATGCAGTACCGCTTAGCTCTGATAAGATTTTGCGTAGATCATCCAAAAACCTAACAAAATCCTGTGTCGTAAATGATGCATCAAAATTGCCAGAGAAAGGATATATATTTAGAACTACACGACATTTAAGCCAATTCGCATCTGATATGTTCTGTGCGCTAGAGTTCTCGTAGTTAAAGACTTCTATAGACAAACGAGCTCCATGACCAGCAATTTCAAATGGGTAAGACATTAAATCACTCCTTATCGTGAATACGGCATTACAGTTTTTACACTGCCATTTGGATTAAGAACTGCCTGCCTGCTCGGTAGTATAAATTGTGGCACCTCCACGACCCGCAGTCGTGGTTCCTCTGGAAATTGTGTCCTCGACCACTGATGGAGTAAGTCCTCTTCCCTGCATCCGATCGAGTGAGTGCCCCGTGTACTGTCTTCCTCCAATATTAGCCGGTGAATTAGTACCCGGAGTTACCTTCATTGGACTTCCAAGTCGTCCTACTGTGGTGCTGGCCGGGGTATTGGTTGCCCCACTATTACCAGTTATCCTATTCCAAACATTATTTGTAAATTGTGAAACTGCACTGCTAGCGTTATATAGTTTTTGTGTTGCTGACCAATAAACATTGCTTGCTGTATTCGCCACAGCTCTTCCAGCACTTACTGCTGCATTACCTACAATTCTTGCTGCACTGGCTGCAGCATTTCCCACAGTTCTCGCCGCACCAGCCAGTGCATTTCCAGCTCTACTGGCAGCATTTACAACAGCACTTCCAGCTCTGCTTGCAACATTAGTTACAGCATTAATAACTCTCTGTCCTGCTGGTGTGCGCGCAGCAGTCATTGCAGCTCCAGCAAGTCTAGCTAGCCAGACAAGAATTGGATTTTCGCCACTTGGATCTGTCAAATTGGTAGGGCTGTTTCTGCAATATAAGTAAGGGCTCATGGAGAGCGGATCGTCAATATTTCCAGGGTCGGGATCAGTTGATATAAACCTCCTCAAGCTCTGATCATAATACCTCGCTCTTAAATACAGCAGGCCGGTATCATCATCCAATATCTGACCAGTAAACTTCTTCTTGTTATAACTCTGATTCGGCGGATCACCCGGCTGAGGAGGAAGAATTGCACCCCACACATCATAATCATATGCATCAGTTACTGTCCCGGTTTCATCTGTAAGAGCGATAGTGCTTCCCAGTCCGTCAGTATGAGAAAATCTTGAGGCACCGCCTCTTTCCTGAAGAATCTGACCAACTCCATAAAAATAACTGACTGTCGGCACAGACGGATTATCTGAATACTCCTTTAAAACTTCACTCCCGCTCCATAAATATGTTACATTAGTGCCGCCCTTGGGAAGCCTCCAAACCCTTTGTCCGTCCCCGTTATATCGAAACAGACTCTCCTGAGCACCGGGATGAACAACTTTTGTCAGCCTGTCCTCAAAATCCCAGTAATATGTTGTAGTTGACGTCCCCTGTGTCTTCTGAGAAAGATTCCCATTGAAGTCATAAGAAAAAGGGTTTGGAGGCTGAAGTAAAGCTTTGAAGCCTTATTACAACTATGTTGTCAAGGAACTTATAAACAAATTTTTAAAGAAATCTTTTGTAAATATTATAGAAATTTTTCTCTATTTTTTACCAAGAAACTTATTTTTTCAAGAGAATTTAGTCAAATCTAGAAAATTAACCCCTCCCCAATGACTAATAAATAGAATCCATGAAAATGTATCATCAAAAATTTCAATGTCATCAGGACCCGGGTACCAGATATCATCAAAATACTTTGAGAGGTCTAAGAAATTCATACGATCAATCGTTGTAAAATCATCCCAATTGATATAAATCTCATCTCGTGGCTTTAAACCTACCTTATATGCAATTAGAGATAAATCAAAGTCCTCACTCTCTGCATTAACATTTTTTACCTGACAAGACAAACTTTCTAGATACCTCAATAAATCCCACTTGTCTTTTGTTGTGTCAATTCCTGTCTTCCTTTCAAAAGTTAAACGAATTCTATCAGCTTCATCTTTGCTTAATGTAACAAACTCTGGAAAAGAACGCCACGGGCCGTCACTCTCAAAATGCTCTATCTTAAACTGCTCCATAATGCATCCTCTTAACTAAATAATTTCATTAAATATTTTCATTTTATAGGTATAGCTCCTTTTTGTCCCAAGCCGCTTTTCATTTTTCCCAATGTATAATCCCACCAGTTTACGTGCCAATAACTTTCTGGTGAACTACGAGGTGCTTTAGGACTAGGCGGATCAAGACGATAACCTTTTTTGGCGGTACCACGTTGTGGACTACCAAACTTTCCGGGCGTACTTCCTGTTTTAGGTATCTTACCTACTTTTTTTTGTGCCTCTTTAACAGCTTTTTTAGTAGCGCTCAGTGAAGGTTTTACACCTTTCGCAACTGCCTTGGCTGTAGCGTTTTGCACTGCCTGAGTTGCGGCTTTAGCTGTGGCTTTCTTGGCAACAGTACTGGCGGTCTTTTTTGCAACATACTTTGCACCAGCTTTAACAATGTTTTTCCCTGCAGACACTACATTCAGCGAAGTGATAATAGTTGTGCCCGTATCTCCACCCTTATACCAGCCTGAATTATAATTAACCGCTGAACCAGCTCCAATTTCTTCTCTGGCACGTTTAGTTGCACCCCAAGTAAGATTATCACCAATCGCTGCTACTAAATCTCCTAAATCTTCAATCCAATCTTCTCCAAAAATGTCCGTCCTTACAATCGGATTGTTTCCGCAATAATACCGTCGGAAAACCCCATTATTTGAATTAAATTTCTCTTTATAACAATTTCAAAGTGCAGATTGGTCAGCTTTTTTCTTTAAATCAAAGACCATTACAATTCTTGCGAGAATTTTTCTTCCCTTTTTTTCTCTATACAGCCATCGCCTCCGCTAATTTAGGAGGCTTCATTTTATCAATTAGAATTTTTATCCATCTTTTTATATTAACTGCCGCTGCCGTAAAGTAACACTGTAAACTTACCTTCCCCAATCCTCTATATCTTGTTCTGCGTAATCCATGATACATTACAAGCTCAGAAAGCTTGCCCTCAATCGGAGGTCTCAGTTTCATCTCTTCTTTGAATTGTTCTGTAAGGTTATATTTCTCAGCTTCTCTTAATTCCTTGTTCACAGGGCTGATACCAACTGTCCTTCTACCCTCTTTGTCAGTAGTGCATTCTTTTTGACCAGAACATCTATTACATCTGCTCATAGGAAAATGAAATACTTTTAACTCGGTCCTCCTGTCATAATAACTTTCTTTGGTTGTTATTCCTTTGGGGCACATCAATGTCTGCTTATGCTCATTATATTGAAACATGCTCTTCGGGTATATTGCTTTTGTCCTATCATTTACCACTTTTAATGGTGCCACTACTTCTGTGCCATTTTCTTTCAATTCCTTGCGGTATTTCCCATCCCCATATGCCGTATCTCCAATTACTTTTAAAGGTATAAGTCCATTCTTCCGCTGCTCCGTCACTGCTTCCACTGCAGTCTTCCCATCAGGAGAGTTGCCTGGCATCGCTTTGATATTTGTAATAAATCGGGATTCCACTGTTTCGGTAACATTTGCCTTGTAACCGGTAAATCTTTTTTTGTCTGATTTGGCTCCGTACCTTGCATCAGAATCTATCGGGGAAACCAGAATATCTTTCAGCTTCTTCTTGAAATCTCGCCCTCTGGGATTGCCGTCCTCGTCTTCTTCAATGTTCTCCTGTAATATCCTTTTGAGCATCTCAATCTTTCTCCTCACAGCCCGGTCAACCTTTATGTTTTTTATGTGACGGAGCACTGTTCTGGCATCCTTTACCACTTCTACAAGCTTCTTCTTTCTTTTCTCAATATCAAACCGGCCGGCGGTCTCCTGATTTATCTTCTCTTTGCTGTACTCCTCCAGATTAATCTCATTGCCCATCTTCTTGTAAACAGCCTCATACCTGCATTTGAGAGGCTTCAGTATCTCAAATATCCCTTTCTTCACGAGAGTAATCATCGATGGAATTGCGATATCTGCGATAATGTGAGTCGCGTCTATCCTCTGCATCTCGCTCTTCTCTATTAATCCCGCCTCAACCAGTTTGTTCAGAATACAGTCAAAAATTTCTTTCTCTTTGCTGTTTTCCAAAAGCCTCTTCCTGAAATCTCCAAGGGATGAGTGCTCAAAAGGCTTTTCATCAAGTCTTAGTCCCAGTGCATATTTGATTTCAATATCATACATGCAAGCCCGCTCCATCTCGCGGTCAGAAAGGTTTCTGTAAAACTGGAGAATCGTAGCTATTGCAAGAAGTGATGGGGATATTGCAGGTCTTCCATTGTCTAAACAATACATGGTTTCAAACTCCTCATCATTTATGAGCGGTGAAACAATTTCCTTGAATTTCCTGAAAAAGCTGTCTTGAGGAATAAGCTCTTCACAAACATAATCTGTATCGTAAAAGTTCCCTTGCTGGCACTGGGTTTTTAACATTAACCTTCTTCCTTTCTTTCTTAAAATATAATGGCTTTCATTATCCCATTCCCCCTACTCTGTTAAAGCCTCCTGAAACTGGCTCCATAGTTTCTCAAGGGAGCTGGTGATTTTGCGGATTTCTCTCATTTTATCTTGAAAATTTTTGTATTCTTTGAGCTTTTTAAGCAGGCTCTCATTTTTACCCACATACTTCTGAATAGTCTTACCATCTGATATTATGTTCATGTAGAAAAATGGACCATGTTTTTCTCCTCTGGCGCACCGGCAGCCGGGCTTCTGACAAACAATATATCGTTTAATAAGGGAGCCTTTTATCATCCTAAGACGGCAATTAAGAAGTTCTTTTTCCAGTTTGGTTCGTCTGGATAGTGCAGCAGAAATTTTCTTTCTTAAATGTGAGAGGTTCAATATTTGTTTCTCCCTACTTATTCAGCATATCTTACCATCTATAATATCATAAAGCATGGTAAGATGTAAAGCAAGTAAAATACTCTAAATTTTAAGGTTGATCAATCTTCTCCAAAAAATGACCTTTGAATTTAATTTTAAAATATCTAACGCTCATGAGAAATCAAAGATTAATAAAACTATTTGCAAACCCTCTCTATTTAGCAGATTTCTTATGAGATGTAAAATACAGATATAAATTTCCAACCACTAAAATGATAAGTATTGCGCTCATTCCCCAAGAATTATCTCTAGAAATTAAATCCTTTATCGGAGTTCCGTAAGCATTTAGATCTGTAGCATGTTGTACGCCTAGAATAACTGCAACTAAGAGGACGACCAAACCCCAAAGAAATTGCTCCCTTTTTGATCCCGATCTTAATATAAAAAAAGGGTATACTAGAACGAACGGAAAAACCAGCACCCAGATTAAAGTACTGATCAGCGGTAAGACAAAATTTAAAAGCAATTTTTCCATATGTCCCCCTTCAATTATTTAGAACACCCTTTTCCTTTAGTAAATGGATTTTCTAGGGTCTCTCCCGTGACGCTTTTGAGATTACCAGTTTTGGGGGCACCTGAAAAACTTGGATAAGACTCTTTGGCTGCATCTCTATAATCTCTGCCAGGTAAATTTTTTGTCCCACTTGGTGCAGGTAATGGCAGCCAAAACGCTCCTTGTGGAATATCCTGAGAGGCTTTATATTCCTCCCAAGTCATACCAGAACCTGCAGACCCCAAAGTATACTGTGCCCACGTTGTTGCTTGATATCCGGGACAATATGGTGGATCAGTATGAGAAGGAGTGCCAAAAGTTCCCGCTACTCCTGTGGCTGCCCATACAGCAGCTGCTCCCAACAATATTGCTGCATAAATTAAGGGATTCTTTCCGCTTGGATCCACAAAATTAACAGGATTGTTTCGGGCATATTGATATAGATTTGTCTCATTAAAGGGTTTTCCGACACTATCTACATAAACATAAAAATTCAAACCACCATCAAACCCAATCGGATCCTCTGTTGTAAACCTCCCTGCCTGTGCGTCATAGTAGCGGTTGCGGAGGTAATAAAAACCTGTGCTTTGGTCAACCTGCTGGCCCGTATAATGATACGGGTTATAAGTCTGATTCGGCGGAGGATTCGGAAGCTGTGCCATGCCGCCCCACGCATCATATTGATACTGATCCGTTATTGTACCTGAATCATCTGTAAGCCCCATCACGCTCCCCTGAGCATCTGAATGGGTATAGTGGTAAATGGGATTGGGATTTCCGGGCAGCTTGAATCCAAGAGGACCTTCCATTGAACCTGCAAAAATATAATCAGTAGTCGGAGTCGCAGGCGGAGGAGGATTTCCCCATACAGCAGAAGTTTCCCTTATAACATCAGAACCTGAGAGAATATAGCTGATCTCAATACCTGAAGGTCCTGTATCTCTGCGCTTGCTCACTCTCAAACCATCTCCGTTATATTTATAACTCTCTGTGGTTGTATCAGGGAATGTAACCTGTGTTAAATGATTCTCAAAATCATATGCAAAGTTTGTGGTTGAATTGTTTGTTGTTATCATGGTCTATCTTCTGTGTGAAATTTCCTTTCCAGTCCCCAAAAAAATAATAGAACAGGCAGAGCGGAGTTAATTTTCAAAGATCTAATATGCTTTAAAAAAATGAAGCTTAGCAAGCAAAAAATTTATCTGCCTTATATCTTTTCTGCAGATAATTCAAAGCATCTTCCAGCCTTTCCTTTCCACCTATGGTAGTTTCATTTTCAAGTGCTTTTAAAAGAGCGTCTATAATTAGATTCTTATTTTTTCTGTTTGCCATCGAAGTTAATGTACTTGCTGTAGCGCATCTAACTCTATAGTTCTTACTTTTAAGCAAGCGAATCAATTCTAAAATCCTATCTTTCTGACCCAACAAATATAAGCCCTCCAATAGACCAACTTTTGCTAGACCGCTCCGTTCATTTATTAACCTTGTCTCCAAATACTTAATATGTGTTTTATCACCTAGGTCTCCAATCGAACCTCCTATATATCTCCTGACAAGTCCACTCTTATCATTAAGATGGTTAATCAAATATTTTAGTGCTTTTTTACCTCCTAACCATGCCACACATTCAACAGCATCAACTCTAACCACTTCATCTCTATCATTTAAAAGTGGTAACACCATAAAAGAATATTTTTTATTTCCAATTCTTCTTAACGAAATAAGTGCTGCACTTCTAACAAGAGACTCCTTATCACTGAGTAAACGAACTAATAACTTACAAGCGCCTTTAATGCTCTTTCGGCGACCTAAAAATCTAGCTACCTTTTCTCTTACTCTATAATCTTTGTTTTTTATTCTTTGTTCCAATTTATTCATCATGGTTATTTGCATCGCTTTTGAATATTACGTCTCTTGTAAAATTTCTGTTGTTTTTGAGCGCGTCTTTGCAAATCCTTGGGAATGCCTGGTCCTCCTTTTGCAAGCCTATCTATTTCTGCTTTAGGCAACCAGTTAAGTTCCGTATCACTTATCTTTTGTTTCCCCCCTTTTGCCATAGGAATAGGCGGCATCGGTACTACAATTGTAGGCCCCGGAATTACTGGCGGATTCCCTACCTGTGTCTGAGGCCCAGGACTTACCGGCTGAGTATAGCCCGGTTGTGGTGGTCCAGGTTGTGGATTTGGTCTAGCCTCTCCCGGATTTGCAGGGTAAGTTTCCGTCGGACCCTGATTACTTTTATAATACCGATATATTTCAACAGCAATAAAAACAATTCCGGCACCTATAACTGCACCAACTGGTCCACCAATAGCACCACCAGCCGTACCACCTGCTTCAATAGCTATTGTTCCCGCACCTTGCTGTCCTTCAGGATCAATGGAATTCACAGGATCATTGTCGCAATAAGTAAATAGATTCAATCCACCATCAAACCCAATCGGATCCTCTGTTGTAAACCTCCCTGCCTGTGCGTCATAGTAGCGGTTGCGGAGGTAATAAAGACCTGTGCTTTGGTCAACCTGCTGGCCCGTATAATGATACGGGTTATAAGTCTGATTCGGCGGAGGATTCGGAAGAAAAGCCATGCTGCCCCACGCATCATATTGATACTGGTCAGTGATGGCTCCGGAATCATCCGTAAGCCCCATCACGCTCCCCTGACCATCTCCATGAGTATAATGATAAATTGGAGTCGGATTCCCGGGCTGTTTTAATCCAAGTGGGCCTGCCATTGAACCTGCGAGAATATAATCAGTAGTTGGAGTCGCAGGCGGAGGCGGATTCCCCCATACCGCAGAAGTTTCCCTTATAACATCAGAACCTGAGAGAATATAGCTGATTTCAATACCAGACGGACCCGTATCCCTGCGCTTGCTCACTCTCAAGCCATCACCGCTATATTTATAACTCTCTGTGGTTGTATCAGGAAATGTAACCTGTGTCAAATGATTCTCAAAATCATAAGCGTAGCTCGTTACGGCATTCCCCTGGCTGTGATCTATTTTCTGAATAAGGTTTCCATTGGAATCCCAGCTAAACTCTACAGTGGGAGGAAAACCAGATGGACCCACAGTAAGAAGCTCATCAGCGGAATCATAAGCATAATTTAATGTGTTTGCATTTTCAGTTCTTGTTAGTCTGTTCCCGTTGGCGTCATAACTGGTATGATAAATGCAGGAGTACCCGGCCTGGAGGCGAGAAAATACCTCCCACCGGGACCGGGGTTGATAAAGGGTATGTTGGTAATAAAGGGTCGCCCGATTTCGCTTATGGGCTGAGAGCC
>JAMDEM010000143.1 GCA_023486985.1 Bacillota bacterium | reverse complement strand
CAAAATTTGTGAATATGAAAACACAATGCCTAAATCAGGTTTAAAACTTTGAAGCTTTACGATAAAATCCTCTGCTGGAGGATTGGGCGGCTGGAAAAGAAACTCTATTTTTCTTCTCCTTGCAGCTTCTCTTGCAATATCAATTTCCGGGCCTTTTCTGTTTGAAGGAAGAACAAGGGCAATAATCTCGTTTCCCGTCCTTGCAACTATATCCATTATCGAAGCAGCAGCTGAAGTATATCCAAACAGGATAATTCTCATTTTCGTTACCATGTATGATAAAATTCCCTGAACCACCATTTTGGATGAGTCAGAATCTGAAACTTATCATGCTTTCCAAGATGACGGCAGGGGCAGCCTTCAAGCCAGACCGAGTTGGAATCCGACAAATATTTTATCTCATTGTAAAACCCTGGTTCAAAGGTGTGATTTTTTATCCCAACCTCTCCCTTCTTTACCCGGTCAAAGAAATAATAATAACCCGGGTGGGAATAAAAGCTGTAATCGCCGTGCTGTGAAGCGCTTATAATTTTTATACCGTATATGTTTTCCAGCATTAGCTTTTCTTTGAGAAAAACTATTTTAGAATCCTCTCCGGATACTGGCTCCATGTCCACTGCTTCAAAGTGCAAGCCAATCTCATGCCCCATTGCCAGAATATCAGTAAAAATTTCATAACAGCGGTATTCGTACGGATTATATTCCGCCGAATGGACTCTTAAAAAATAAGTGGCGGAAGCTCCAATCTCTCTTTCGATAGATGAAAATTCCAGAGCTTTTTCAACATCAGTCTTTCCGTCTATGTCATGGCGGAGAATTATGCTTTTCTTCTTTTTGGAATCATACTTTGCAAAAGATGTAATATGATAACCTTTTTTAATTGCCGCAGACAGAATTTCCCTGTAATGTTCTAATTTAAAGCTGCATCCGTCCTGGTTGTTAACCCTGTCATACCGGGCTCTTTTGGGAGCAAGTTTTTCCTTCATTCTTTTCTCCCCCTTACACTTACTCCGCTCTCATTTGCATGAAAGGACTTTATCTCTGCAAGGCCGGCTTTTTTAAACCAGTCTTTTACTTCTTCTTCAGTATGTCTGAATGCATCACTGGGATGATACCAGTCAAAATTCACCAGGTTATTTTCATCAAAAGAAAAACCGTCGTTCCAGAAGCACTTGAAAAAGTTATAATAAATGAATCTTTGAAGATTATATTTACCGGCTTTTATGCCCAGAACAGGTATATCTTCCGGAACCTCGATGTCAACATTAATACCTGAAAGAGATTTTCCGAATCTGGTAAAGCTTTCAGAAAATTTCCAGCATTCTTCTGACGAAAGCTTCGTGGAATGGTTCCGTATGTAGTCATCACAAAATTCTCTTACGGGACCCATTTTTTTATAGACATGTATGGCAATATCACCATTGCTCCTTAAAAAAGGCACAAGGCTTAAAAATGCTTTTCTTGTATCAGGCGTATGGTGGAGAACTCCGTCGCTTATTATAAAATCAAAGATTTCTTCTTTAAATGGAGGGTTCATAATATCAGCCTGAACTATGTGAGCCCCGGGACAGGCTTTTGTATTCTCATGAGCATGAACCACACTTTCGCTTATATCTATACCGATGGCTTCTTTTACGCCGTATTTGCACATGCTTTCAACCTTTGGACCAAGCCCTGTTCCGGCGTCGAGGGCGAGATTTTTGCCTGCGAAGTAAGATTTCATCCCCTTAATGCCGTCCGCTCCGATTTTTGATGCAAACCATTCATCATAAAAATTCTTTATCTTCTCGCTGGTAAATCCGAATTCGGGATGGATATTCCATTTATCGGAAAAACTCTGCTTTACCTGAATTTTGCTTTCTTCCGATTCCTTAGCGCCGAACGGCAGTTGAGGGAGAGAATGTCTATCGGCAAAATCCCTGTAATTTCCCCTTAAATCAGCCAGGAGTATCCTGGGAACATAATCTATTACAGGATACCACATGCCGCAGCCGCACAAAATTACGCCTTCCCTGACTTCCGAGTCCTCGGAATATTTCTTTAATTCAAGCTTTCCCTTGCATTTGGGACAGCGTAAATATTCCAGTAGCTTTTCTTTCATAAATAACCTGCCGGCTCTTCCCTTAAATGATATTACTTTGTCATTGCGAGGACTGCGAGCGAAGCGTGGCAGGACGAAGCAATCCCTGCAATTAAAGATTGCTTCGTTCCTCGCAATGACACTTTTATTTTCGAACTATTAAAATCACAAGCGCACGCTCGTGAAATAACGTGAGAAAACAAGCTTGCTTATTATTGCGTTTGTATTAGTTCAGGAAAAAGCTTATTGACACCTTTCACATAGAGTTTTTATCCTTTTTTATATCGAATGTATATTATACCATAGCTATTACGATATTTCAAAACTTATCCGGGAAGTTTGCCCGGAAAACATGGCTGCAGGAATAAGTTTTTAAAAGGTGGAAAAAGTGCACTGGAGGCTTAAAATGAAACTTGACGATATAAAAAAACACTGGGAAGAAGCAGGCCGGCAGTTTTCCGCCGGAAAGAAAATAACGCCCACTTCACGAGATCCATACCTTGCCTGCCTTGAACGAGAGAATATACTTTCATACCTTAAAAAACATCACACAGTTCTGGAAATTGGCTGCGGCAATGGTTCTCATACCGTTCATTATGCCAAAGAGGTTAAAAAGATTTCCGGAATTGATGTTGCTGAAAGTCTTATCACTCTTGCAAAGGAGAGAGCTGCTTCGGAATCAATCAGGAACGCTGATTTTACAGCGGGATCTGTTTTAAATATCAAAGACATATATTTGGACAGGAAGTTCAGCTGCGTTATATCTCAAAGGTGCCTCATAAACCTGCCCGAATGGCTGTATCAGCAGGATGCAATAAGCCAGATTCACAGTCTTTTAGAGAATGACGGCTTACTTCTGCTTACTGAAGGATTTCAGGAAGAGCTTGATAATCTTAACGGTGTCAGGGCAAAATTTGGTCTTGCTGAAATTAAAACAGTGGATTATAACAGGAATATGTTAAGAAAGGATTTTGAACCATTTATTAAAAAATACTTTGACATTGTTGAAATTCGTAATTATGGCGCATACCTCTTTTTCTCACGGGTATATCACCCGCTGGCTGTTCTGCCCGAAGAGCCGAAGCACGACTCAAGATTAAATGAATCTGCCATGGAGATTTCCAGAAAAATCCAGATGCCGGATCTTGAAAAATACAGCTATAATTTGTTTTATGTTTTAAGGAAAAAATAAGCCTGGCATCTCTTTTCTTTTCAGTTATTAGGAGGAAGATTATTCCCAGTCGGCTTCCAGTTTTTTCCTTCCGGGTAATTGTAAGGATTTCTAAAAAATTCAATAACTCCTGTCTCTCCATATTTATTCTCGATCTGGCGAAAAAGATTTATTGATTGGGTCATTACGCGATTATCATATACCACTTGTTCAACTTTTTTGTTATCCACAAATTGAGCAAACTTAACCATAGTCCAGTCCGGAAAAGCTTCTTCCATTACAAAGCAAGTCCTGTATGGCCACTTGCTGTTAAAAGCCATCCATAAGTGGGTATGCTCATGTACCAATATCATGAGAGTTTCATCCCTGCTTTTTCCGGTATCGAACTCAATTACTTTAGCGCCATAGGGTCCGCCAAAGGGCCATGCGTGAAACCGATCAGTCTTAATAAGTTTAGGTTTTGGAATAATTAAACCAAAGCGAATCTCAAGAAATTTTAGAGCAGGTTCCTGAAGAGCCTTAACTTCCTCCTTTGTATTCATAATTTTATCTTTATCTTCAGGCTTTATTCCAAGCAAACGGTAGTTTTCAGCGGGGGAGCTAATTTTAACAACTTTTGGCTGGGCAGGCTTATCAAAACACATATCCAGGATGCCAGTGTCTTTATTATAAGAAACTTTCATCCCGATATATTTGGCAAGGGGTTTTAAAGAAAGATATGCTTTCCCATTCTTTTGAAGCGGCTCTAATTCTGTAACTTTCCCATCAATAATTACCTTGCAGCTTACAGGATCAATAGATATTTCTTTCTTTAGAGCTTCCTTTAAAGTATAAACGGTTAAATAAAAATCATTTCCAATAATTAACGGTTTCTCTGATACAGGCTGATTGCGGATATAAACTACCAATTCCTCTGCATTGAGAAAAGCGGTAAAAATAAGAAAGATTACAGCGAAAAGCAAAATTCTTTTTGAAAGCATGCAAACTCCCCCCATATCTTCATAATTATTTCTATATACTTTAAATGAAACTTATATTCCTTTTCGCGACTGTATTTATGTTTAAATACTTTTAGTTATGGGTAAAGAAAAAATAGAAAAAAACGAAAGGAGGTGAAAATATGAAAATAAGCAGAATAACTTTTATTATATGCCTTGCTATCCTAATCGCTTTTGTTGGTTATACAGCTTTTATGAACAATTCTTATGCAGCCGCCAAAAGTTCTGTTCATCAGCCAAACAAGCCTGCTGCTGAAAAGACCATTGTCGGATATGTAAGAGACTCTTCATGTCTTTTAACTTCAGGGGCAAAAGGAGAAAGCCACAGGCAGTGTGCTATAGACTGTATAAAAAAAGGAAGCGCAATGCTAATTGAGGAAGAAAAAACAGGAAAACTTTACCTTGTTGTTTCCTCAAAACCCATGGAAAATCCAAATACTCCGCTTCTTAAGTATTGCGAGCGGAAGGTAAAAGTAACCGGAAAAGTATTCACACAGGGCGGGATGCAGGCGATTGCCATATCTAAGGTTGAGGCTGCAAAATAAGACAAGCTTGTTTTGCAGCATGAGACCCCGCAGAAAACTGCGGGGTCTTCCATCACAAAATAACCCCTCCTTACCTCCCCTTAATTTAAGGGGAGGGGGATTCATCAAACCCGCTTTTATGGAGAGCAAGCTCTCCCACTACCTTATTTTGCAGAGTAGTGGCAAAGCTTGCTTTGCTGCATTCAATAGCAGCTGGGTGCTCAAAGAGCTGATAAAATCTTCCGGCATTCTTCACTTGTAAAGTCGTTTCCATAGAACCGCAAAAAAAGAGCGCGTTTAAGTTCAACAGCTCCTGACTCACTGTTTTTCTTATTAATGGATGCCAGAACAAGTTGTCTGGCAGTTGCATACATTGAATCACCCATCAATAGACGTTCTTCGCCAGTACGCGCGAGAAGTTTTCGGCGATAATAACTTTCAATCTCATCAGAAGTGTCTTTCATATTTTGACCTTTCTCAATAAATCAGCCAAGCCAAGTTTTACTGCCCACTTTTCAAGATATTCATAATCCAAATCCTCAACGCTTGCCAAAATATTTCTAACATCCTCAATTTGCTTTTAAATTTATGTTCCATCCGTAAATTTACTTGAAATTTAACTTATATTCCTTATTTTAAATTATTTCTTATTTCTTTTATCACAAACAAAAGGCTTTCTTCACTCATGGAAGGAAACAAGGGAATGGTAAGGCTTGTTTTATCAGCCTTAAAGGAAAGAGGAAAATCTTTTTCAGTATATCCGTATTTTTTGCGGTAGTAACCCAGATGAGGAACGGAATGAGTTCCCTGACGGGTTGATATTCCGGATTCCTGAAGCTTTAAGGCAAGGCTGTCCCTGTCAATGGGTGATTTTTCTATAATTCTTAAAACATAAGACTGGTAAGTATGGAAATATTTCTTACCAGCCGCAGGGAAAGCCAGCTCATTTATTCCATAGAAATGTTCGTCATAAATTGCAGCAATATTGCGTCTTTTTGTTATAATGTAATCGAGTTTCTTTAACTGCTCAAGACCCATTGCCGCCTGTATATCAGTCATCCTGTAATTATATCCAAGTTCATCATGTTCCGGCAGGGCGAAATCTCCTTTATTATGACGTTCCAGGTCTGAAGCCTTGCCGCCGTGGGATCTAAGCTCCCGGCATTTTTCTGCAATCCCTTTGTCATTGGTGGTTATCATGCCGCCTTCGCCAGTGGTAATTATTTTCCTGGGGTGAAAGCTGAAAGCACCGGCGTCACCAAATGTCCCTGCCCATTTTCCGTTATAAAGGGATCCGGCGGCACATGCTGCATCTTCAATTACCGCCAGGCGGTGCTTTTCAGCAATTTCCATAACCGGATCCATATCGGCGCATAAGCCAAAAAGATGAACAGGCATTATTGCCCTGGTATTTTTTGTGATTTTTTCTTCAATCTTTGATGCATCAATATTGAAGGTGGAAATGTCAATATCAACAAAAACTGGTTTTGCACCGGTATATTCAACCACGTTGGCTGAAGCAATAAAGGTAAAAGCAGGTACAATAACTTCATCGCCTGATTTAACGCCGGCGGCAATTAAAGCAAGATGAAGGGCTGTGGTGCATGAAGTTGACGCCACCGCAAATTCAACCCCCGACAGGGTGCAAAAAGCTTCTTCAAACTTCTGCACCATGGGACCCTGCGACACCCACCCGGATTTAATTGCTTTGGCGAAGGCAGCAACTTCTTCTTCGCCTAGAAAGGGCTTTGTAATTGGAATCTTTTCTGATACTTTTTTCATACTAATCTTTCAATGCCCCCTCATCCTAACCATCTACATAACTCCCCTAACCCCTCTTTAACAAAGAGGGGAATCTACTATCCCTCCCCTTAATTTAAGGGGAGGCTAGTGGGGTTATTAAAATTCTAACTCCCCCTGCCCCTCTTTAACAAAGAGGGGGGCTTTATTTTTTATATAATTTCCCTATAATCCCTCCAGGAAGGTAATACGCTTCCCATTGGCGGCATTCAAAACATGGTTTTTCGCCTTCAAGATTTCGCTTAAGATGTTTTTTCCTGATACTTTCATATTTTGAGGATTTCCAGATTTCACTTATCGTTTGCTTATTTACATTGCCTATGGGAACTTCCCTGTCCCAGTCGTGATTGCAGAGAACCACATCTCCGTTCCAGTAAATAACCATATCGGTAACGGGCTTAAGACATGGCAGTCTTTCCCCCATCCTGTCATCTCCGATGCTGCCAAATTTACCGCCTTTAGAATGTTCCTCGTAAATTCGTACTCTGTCAACTTTATCAATCCATCTTTTTACAAAAGATTCAAGCTCGTCTCCAGAATATGATGTATCAACAACAGAAACCTGAATTTCAGGGCGGTCCAGATTTCTTTCCGTTTTCATTTTTAAAAATCTTTCAATATTTTCCATTACCTTTTTATAGCTTGCGCCCACCCGTACTTTGCGGTAATTTTCTTCAATATCAGTGTCAAGGCTTAAGGATATAAATTCTATCTTTAAATCAAGCAGTTTTGAAGAAATTTCTTCAGTCAGCAAAGTTGCATTTGTAGTGAATTGAACCGGGGAGATGCTTTTCTTTTTAGCATATTCAATAAATTTAAGAAAATTCTTGTGAAGAAGAGATTCGCCCCGGAAAAACGGAACAAGAGCAGTGCCTGGATGTTCCGACATTTCATCAATTATTCCGGTAAAAATTTTTTCTTCCATAAAGCCTTCACTTGAATGAAGAAATCTTCTCGGGCACATAGGACACGAGAGATTGCAGCGGTTTGTAAGCTCCACTGTTATTCTTTCTGGAAATAAAAAAGACCCCTTGTTTTCAAGATATTTTTCATGCTTTTTCTTTGCCTGGCTGTTGTCCCAGACTTTATTTATTTCAGATAACTTTGCCATAACTCTTCCACCTGTTTTAAAGCCGGCACTTCGCTTCCTTCCCAGCCTATCCATGTATAAATAACAGCCGGACACTCCAGT
Organism: Bacillota bacterium; assembly: GCA_023486985.1. GTDB lineage: Bacteria > Vulcanimicrobiota > JAMDEM01 > JAMDEM01 > JAMDEM01 > JAMDEM01. Next base: position 3,682 of record JAMDEM010000143.1, on the reverse strand, counting down.
TTTGTCTTAAACTCAATCAAAGCTGAAGGAACCTTCTTCCCGTAGTCAGGTGAATACCAACCCGATATAGGATTTTCGCTTCCTTCATAGATATTTAAATAAAATTCCTTTGGAGTATAAACTTTCATCTGCGCCTGGCGGGTCTTTCCCCTGAGAAGGATGCTCCCGTCTCCGTGTTTTATTGCATTTATTCCGGGATAAAGATGAAAGCAAATCTCAACCGGGTGAGCTGCCCTGCCTTCAAGCGAATCCTTTATGAGCATCAGCTTTTTCCCTCTGAGAAAAAGAATTTCCCTTCTTACGATTACTGGATATTCAAGACGCCTGTAACCGTTGTGGGCGCCGGAAAAATAAAAGAAATCTTCCGTGAAATTCCATTTTGCATCCTGCGGCTTTGCCCTCATTTTCATGGACCATGTCCTTGTTAAAACAGACTGGTCTTCACCGTCAACCAGTAAAAGATTATGAGCTTTCGAGGAGCGGAAATAATTATGCCATTCTTTTGACCCCGTATATGTAAAAGAGCCTATATCGGTGAAAAATGTTTCTCCTTCGATTACCAGTCCAAAATTCAGGATGTCGCTGTGACCGTGAGTGCCTACATCATCTTCATCTTTCCAGTCTCCCATCCCAACCTGACCGCAGTCAAAAAAAAGCCAGCTTGAATCTTCCTTCCAGCTTTCCCTGGCAACAAAATAGCCGCCCTGCGAAAAAGCCTTAGCCAGTTCCGGTGTTTTCTCCTTAATAGACATAAATTTTTCGAAGCCTTTGCGCCCCAAAAACCACAGTAATTCTTCAATTCTTGTGCCGGCTCCAAACCTGAAATCACCCCGGTTAAAAAGAACGGAAGCGATAGCAAGACAGGAGCGGTGGTCATTAAAATCTGCACAATTAAGGTTCCAGACTCTGGCTCCATCGGCATCGCTTACCGGCTGAACCAAGCCGTTTGCCTGCTGCATGTATAGAGTAAATTCAGCCATCTTCTCGACTTTTTGCCTGTAAACAGGCGGTGCTTCTTCATTGTTTAAATGCATTATCATCAAAGGAAGAAGAGAAAACTCAAGAACATATCTGTGGTATCCCACGGACTGCTCGTATTGAACGCCGTCATCATAAACCTGTTTGGAAAGCTCATCTGTAAGCATTCCCAGGGATATTTCCTTCCAGCGGGCTGATTCTTTAAATTCCGGAAAAACCAGGGAAAATGTGAGCAGGGCGCTTAAATTCCCGATAAGATGATTTGAGCCTTTATCTGCAATTTCAAAGTGGGGCGGAATGTAAGCCGCGTGAAGAAGCATTTCTTTCAAGATAATCCTGAACAACCGGGGTTCAAGAACAGAAGATTCAAGAATAAGAAACAGCGCCAGAGTCCAGGATATAAGCCTCTGAGAAACAATTAAATTCTGCGTCCAGTTTACCCCCATGTTTACGGGATTTGCCTGAATCCAGTGTTTAATCTGCGCAACAAGCTCCGAAGCGTACTTTTCCTCGCCGGTCATGTAATAGGCGGCGCCAATATCAACAAAATGCAGATGCTTGTTAAGCTCCCATGGCAGTTTTATGTCGCCGATATAAAACTGGTTGTTGAAGTCGTTGTCATAAAGCTTGCCGTTAAGCTCGTCAAAATACCCGTATGCCCAGGTATTTCCTTTAAAATCAGAAAACCAGTTGATTGGATTTCCGGGATTAAATTTGCTGCCTAGAATATCAAAACTATGGCGGCATGCAAGATCCGCCTTCTGGATTGTTTTTTCAATTAATTCCGGGAAATTCTTGATTGAACTTATAATAGAATCTTTATCGGCTGAAGAAAAAAAGAAAACCGGCTTTTTTCTGCCTCTGAAGTATTTTAGCAGAATCTCATCAGCCCGGTTATAATCCCGCGATTTTACAGCCTCCTGAAGAGACTCAAAGCCGGGTAAATCCAAATCAAGGTTGGCGTAAAATTCGGCTTCGCTTAAATCAGGAATTCCCTGATTTTTGCTCCTCTTAACATAAAGAGTACCGACAGGAGATTTCCTGTCGGTAAAGATATCTTTTATCAGTTCCAGTAAAGCCAACCGTTAACTCCCCTTACCCCTCTTTAGCAAAGAGGGGAACTTGTTTATTCCTCCCCTTAAATTAAGGGGAGGTTAGGTGGGGTTATCTATAAAATTCATTTATCTTCTCAGAAATTATCTTTATTCTCTCTTCGCCTAATTCAGGAAAAATCGGGAGTGAAAGAACTTCATCCTGAACCTTTTCGCTCCGGGGAAAATCACCTTTTTTATACCCCAGGCACTCAAATACTTTCTGCTGATGCAGGGAAAGAGGGTAATATATCATTGAAGTAATGCCTGCTCCTGCAAGAAAATCTTTAAGCTCATTCCTTTTTTTGCATTTTATAGTATACTGGTGATAGACATGTTTTCCTTCGCCCGATTCAACCGGAGTTTTAACTCCGGAATCCTTAATGAGTTTATTATAAAGATGTGCGGCATTTCTTCTCTTTTCATTCCATTCGTTGATATATTTAAGTTTCACTCTCAATATGGCTGCCTGCAAAGTATCAAGGCGGCTGTTGAAGCCTTCTATGTCGTGATAATACCTTACCTTGCTTCCATGCCCCCTCAGCATTTTTAAATTCTCCGCCACTTCTTCGCTGTTGGTAAGAACCATGCCGCCGTCGCCAAAACAGCCGAGATTTTTTGTGGGAAAGAAACTGAAAGCTGAAGTATCTCCGAAGGAGCCTGCCTTTTTCCCTTTAAATTCCGCACCGAAAGACTGAGCGCAGTCCTCAAGAACTTTCAGATTGTGCTTCCTGGCAATATTCATTATTTTATCCATATCGGCGCACTGTCCGTAAAGATGGACAGGGATTATAGCTTTAGTTTTGGAGGTTAACTTTTTCTCTATGCTTTCAGGATCAATGTTAAAAGTATCAGGATTAATATCGGCAAAGACTGGGACGGCGCCGGCAAGAAGCACGGTTTCTGCCGTTGCTATGAAAGTAAAGGGCGTGGTTATAACTTCATCACCCTTGCCTACGCCCATTGCTCTTAAAGCAAGATGCAGTGCGTCGGTTCCGGAAGCCACTCCCACGGCATATTTTGTGCCGATGAATTCAGCTATCTCTTCCTCCAGCTTCTTTACTTCCGGTCCCAGAATAAACTGGGTTTCGCCCAAAACCTTGCCTACCGCTTCATTAATTTCCGATTTAATGCTTTGATACTGTTCTTTAAGATCGAGAATTGGAATATTCATGACTTCTCCTTGCTTATTTTAATATCTGCTCCGCCGGTGTATCACGAAGAACTCTTGCCGGTGTGCCTACAACCACCTTGTAACCTTCCACATCCCTGGTAACCACCGAGCCGGCTCCAACTACTGCTTCCTCGCCTATTGTAACACCCGGCAGAAGAACGGCATTGCCGCCGATTCTAGCCTTTGATTTTATCACAGCCCCTTTTCTGTGTTTGAATCTCTCTTCCGTCCTGCCCATATAATTATCATTGGTTGTTGACACCGTGGGAGCTATGAAAACATGCTCGCCGATGTCAGAAAGGGCTGTAATATAAGCTTCCGCCTGAATTTTTGTATAATCCCCGATATTGCATTTGTTTTCAATTGTAACGCCTCTGCCGACAATTACGTATTTTCCTATTTTGCAGTGTTCCCGGACGGAAGCTAAACCCCCAACCAG
>JAMDEM010000054.1:4248-11465 GCA_023486985.1 Bacillota bacterium | reverse complement strand
GGGAGCCTTTATTCCGGGCGCCATGTGGCACAGATTCTTTGCAAAAAAGACGGAAAAAGTTTCACAGCCAGCGTGCCGTAAATTGATTTGACCTCAAATTATGATAAAATATATTGGAACACAGACAAAAGTAAAGGGTTTTAAGGAGGAAGCAAATTGGCTTTTATACTTACCGGGTTTAATGAAAACATTGGAACAATAACATTTAACAATTATGAAAAAAGGAATGCTTTGAACAAGGCGCTACTGGAAGAGCTTATAGCAGCTCTTGAGGATTTCAAGGAGAAAAAAGCCCGTGCGGTAATTTTACGCGCTGCAAAGGGCTCAAAGGTATGGTCTGCCGGTCATGATATATGCGAACTGCCCAAATCCGGCAGGGATCCACTGCCTTATGGAGACCCTCTTGAGCAGGCAATGAGGGCAATTGAAAGATTTTCTGCACCGGTAATTGCCATGATTGAGGGAAGCGTCTGGGGAGGAGCCTGCGAGCTTGCTTTTATCTGTGATATACTTATAGGCACTCCTGCGTCATCTTTTGCAATCACTCCTGCAAGAATAGGCGTTCCTTATAATCCCTCGGGCATTCTGCATTTTATCAATATGCTTGGAATCGGAAGCGTGAAGGAAATGTTTTTTACAGCTCAACCCATCAACGCCGAGCGTGCCGAGAGGATGGGAATTTTAAACCATCTTGTTCCAGTCGAAGAGTTGGAAAACTTTACTTACGGTATGGCAAGGCGGATTGCCTCAAACTCACCCCTTTGCATTTCGGTTATAAAGGAACAGCTTCGCATTCTGTGCGGTGCACATCCTTTAAGCCCTGAAACATTTGAGCGCATCCAGGGACTGCGACGCCTGGTATATGACAGCAAGGATTATATGGAAGGCACAAAGGCGTTTCTTGAAAAGAGGACCCCTGTTTTTAAAGGAGATTAATTATGAGTCTCAAGGCTCCTGTAATGGAGATATACAGTGCAATTCAGGGCGAAGGAAAGTATGTGGGAGTCCGCCAGATTTTTCTCAGGTTTCTTGGGTGCAACATCTCCTGCCGTTACTGCGATACTCCGGCAAGCAGGAACATGACTCCTGACTGCCTCATTGAAGAATCTGCCGGAGAAAGAAAATTTAGAGCCGCAAAGAATCCCGTTGGAGTTGAGGAAGTTCTCAATGCGGTACGCAATCTTAAACCGGCAATTCATCATTCATTGAGTTTAACCGGCGGGGAGCCTCTTTTATATCCTGAATTTCTCCAGGAATTTCTGCCTTTTCTTAAAGAGGATGGCATAAAGATTTTTCTTGAGACCAACGGAACCCTTGCCGGTTCTTTAAGGAAAGTTCTTCCCCTTATAGACATTGTATCCATGGATTTTAAACTGCCCTCCGCCACCGGAGAAAAGGATTTTTCCAGTCCCCATAAGGAATTTATGGAAATTGCAGGGAACAAAGAGTTTTATATAAAGATGACCCTTACGGATGACACAGTTGATGAAGAGATTGAAAGAGCTTTAAAAATTATTTCAAATTCAGGAAAAAGTATTCAGCTGTTTTTACAGCCCGCAACTCCGGCGGGCAATGTGCTTGCGCCGGGAATTGACAAGCTTCGCCGTTGGCAGGAGCAGTCGCTTCAATATCTTTTAGATGTCAGGGTTATCCCCCAGACCCACAAAATGTTAAAAGAAATATGAGGATTATTTTTTGACGGAGAAGGATACAACTTTTAATTTTCTTGAGATTGAATCTGCCGGAAGGCAAAAGAAAGCTCCGGTAAAGGCGGCTGACGGCATTGTCTGCCGAATTTGCGGAGCATATAATGATAAAGAGGCGGAGTACTGCCAGGGCTGCCAGAAGGTTCTTCATAAAGGAAGAAAACTTGAATTTGGTGAAAAGAAACATATAAAGAAAAAGTTGATACAGCTGAAGGCATATAATGTCTGCCGGATTTGTGGAGCCTATAATGAGAAGGCGGCTGATTACTGTAAGGACTGTCAGTCGCCCTTGGATGGGAAGGAAAAACTTTGAAAGATATACAGCTTCATCCTGACTATCGTTTAATAGATCTTCAGAGAGTGGGAATAAAAAATCTCCATCTGCCCCTTCTTATCAAACAAAAGAAAAACGGCTATCAGTCGGTTCTGGCAAATGTGTCTTTAAGCGTGGATCTTCCCCGCCATTACAAGGGGACTCATCTTTCAAGATTTGTGGAAATTCTTGAGAAGTGGAGCCAGAAGTCCTTGTCGAGCAGAGAGATAAAGGATATTCTGGAAGAAGCTGCAAAAAAGCTTTCCGCCCGGCAGGCGCAGATTACCATAAAGTTTAAATATTTCATAAAAAAGAAGGCGCCCGTGAGCAAACAGGAAAGTTTTCTTGATTACGGATGTGAATTTACAGGCATTAAGGATTCCGACGGATATAATTTTATTCTCGGAGTGGAAGTTCCCATTACCGCTCTTTGCCCCTGCAGCAAGGAAATTTCCAGATACGGCGCTCACAATCAACGCGGCTACATAAGGGCAAGGGTTCACTGCGGCGGCTCGATTATCTGGATTGAAGATCTTGTGTCAGCTCTGGAGAAGCAGGGAAGCTATCCCATTTTTCCTCTCTTGAAGCGGGCTGATGAAAAGTTCGTAACAGAGAGAGCCTATGAAAATCCTAAATTTGTTGAAGATGTTTTAAGGGATGCAATAGGAGTTTTAAGAAAACTTCCCGGCATAAAGTGGTTTGAGGTGGAATGTGAAAACCACGAATCCATACACAATCACAGCGCCTTTGCTTACCAGAGGGAATCGTTTACAAATTTTTAACAATTTGTTAATATAAATTTAAGGTTCCTGTGATATAATTACCTTGGAAAATAATGTGATTTTGCTGAAACTTCTTGACGAGGTAGTGGGAGAGCTTGCTCTCCATGAAAAACGCAAAGCAAGCTTTGCCACTACCGATTTCAAGGATGGATTTGAGCGGAGAAAAAAATAAGGAGGGATTGCCCATGGCGCAGGATAGAGGCGACAGGATTGAGCAAGTTCAGGTAAGGCGCGGAAGAGATAACGTAACGGTTGGAGTTTCTCCTTATGATGCAAGTATTGCTCCTCTCGGGGCTCAGGAGGGCGCCGACCAGGCGATAGCCGGAGTTGATTTCAAAAGTCCCTGGCTGAGAGACAGAGTTTCCCTCTCCCTTGAAGCACAGATAATGATGGTGGAGCAAAGAGCCTCAATGAAGCTCGGGCTGGCAGATCTTGGATATACAAATAAAATGAATATTCTTCCTCTCAGAAGCGGCGTTTTTGTAAAGATTGAGCCTACTGGCTGTTACAGGATGGTTTATAACAACCGTTAATTATTAAATTAAAAAAATAAAGAAGGCAGTTGATTTTTTTCATCTGCCTTTTTATTTTGCTTCAGGGTAGTTTATTTATAAGGATTATTTGCAGGTCAGTCATGCATGTTATTCTTTCCCAAAAAGTTTACAGAAGCTTCTTACAAGCTCGGGGTCAAACTGATTCCCTGATTTTGCTTCTATTTCTTTGAGGGCTTCTTCGTGAGAAAGGGCATTCCGGTATGGCCTGGCGGAAACCATAGCCTGATAAGCATCTGCGATGGAAAGTATTCTGGCGCCAAGGGGAATTTCATTGCCTTTTAAACCGTCGGGATAGCCGCTGCCGTCAAAGTGCTCATGATGGTATTTTACAAAATTAAGAAAAGACTGAAATTCCTCAATAGGCTTTAAAATTCTTTCGGCAATGATTGGGTGGCGTTTTATCTCTGCAAACTCTTCAGGGGTAATTTCTCTTTCCTTTTCCAGTATGCTTTCTCTTATGGCAATATTTCCAATATCATGAAGAAGTGCTGCCAGTTCAATTGCTTCAATTTCCTTTTCTCTCAAGTTCAGGTATCTTGCAAGAGTTGATGCTATTCTTGCCACATTCCAGGCATAACCTTTCATGAATTCTTCTTTTGCTTCTAGAAGATAGACCAGGGCTTTTATGGCATTCATAAGAAGAGACTGCATCTGCTTGTTTTTTTCAGAAAGTTCCGCAGTTTTTTCTCTTAAGCGCTCTTCCAGAAGTTTTTGATATTCCTGATTTTCCATAACCAGGCGCTGGCGGTCCAGCACTTTATTTATCCTGATAATTACATCTTCAAGGTTGAAGGGTTTGATTATGTAGTCAGAAGCGCCAAGTTTCATCGCCTGGACGGCGCTTACAATATCGGTGTCGGCAGTTACCATAATGGTGCCGGTTTCAGGGTAATCCTTTTTTATTATCCTGAGAAGTTCTATGCCGTCAATTTCCGGCATTCTTATATCTATGAGGGCAACATTGATGGAGTTTTTTGATAAATTTTCCAGTGCCTCACGGGCGCTTTCTGCAGAGAAACAATGAAATCTTTCTTCGTCAAGGGCTCTGCAAAGAACATTCCGTACTACTTTTTCGTCATCAACGACAAGAATGTTTTCAGCCATGGCTTACTCCCTTCTCACATTAACGATTAATTCTATAACATGATGAAAAAACCTCTGTTATACGGAAGGAAGAAAAAAAGGTTTGGGGAAATTAAAAATTATGAAAGAGGATAATGTAAGAGGAGAAGATTTTCAGGAATCTACAAAATATATCAGGGGAAAACCGCTGCCCGGCAGAATGATTCAGTCCGGCGAACCTGATGCTTTCAAGATTTATAAGTCATGCATAGGTGTTATTAAGCTTCCCGAGCCTGACAGGGAGGGCGGCAATTCCTTAAGGAGTGTTCTAAATAGAAGGCGGACACGAAGAAAATTTTCTTCCATGCCGCTTACTCTCCCTGAACTTTCAAATCTTCTATGGTGTCACCAGGGCCTCAATCTTAACAGGGTAGGGATTCCCTTGCGAACTGCTCCGTCAGCCGGGGCTCTTTTCCCTACTGAAACGTACATTATAGTAAACAATGTTGAAGGACTTCAGCGCGGGCTTTACCACTATCTGGTGAGAGAACATTCCCTGGAGTTTTTAAAAGAAGAGAATCTGGCTGAAGAAGCTGCCGGGGTAGCTGCCGACCAGAAATTTGTACGGAATGCGGCTGTGCTCTTTGTTTTTACTTCAGTAATTACAAGATGCAGCCGGAAATATTTAGACAGGGCGTACAGGTTTATTTATCTTGATGCAGGGCATATAGGGGAAAACCTTCACCTTGCAGCCACAGATATGAATCTTGGAGCCTGCCCCATTGCAGCTTTTTATGATGAAGAGATAGACAAACTCATTGGTGTGGACGGAAAAGAGGAAACTGCAATTTACATGTATGCAGTGGGAAATTTGCAGGGAACTCCGTTTTTAAAGTTATAAACAAAGCTAGCCCAAAAACCACTATATATAGTATATGCTTTCACAATCAGGCACTATATCTAGTTGACACTACTTTTTCTTTATGCTAAAATTATTCTGCCCTAGGGGAAGGCAGGTGAGACGGCAATGGATAAAGATGTTAATGACGCGAAAGAACCTCTCTTTAACAGGCAAAGTTTACACCAAAAAAAACAGAAAAGCGAAGCAAATTCTGCAACTCTGCATTCACGGGGCGAACCTGTTTTAAGCCCCAATGCTCTTGCTGTTCTTAAGAAGAGGTATCTTGCCAAAGACCCGCAGGGTAATGTTATTGAAACGCCTTCTCAACTGTTACGGAGGGTTGCCTCAAATATCGCTTCCTCCGAGCTAAAATATAATCCTGAATATGATATTAAAACTCTTGCTGAAGAGTTTTACAATATGATGTGCCGTCTGGAATTTCTCCCCAACTCCCCGACCCTCATGAATGCGGGAAGAGAGCTTCAGCAGTTAAGCGCCTGCTTTGTTCTTCCGGTGGATGATTCCATGGAATCTATTTTTGATGCCGTTAAAAATCTTGCGGTTATCCAGAAATCAGGCGGCGGAACAGGATTCTCCTTCAGCCGGCTGAGACCTAAAAATGACAAAGTTGCCACTACAGGCGGCGTTGCAAGCGGGCCCATTTCATTCATGAAAGTTTTTAACTCGGCAACGGATGTGGTGAAACAGGGTGGAACAAGGCGGGGCGCCAATATGGCAATTCTTGAGGTCACCCATCCTGATATTCTTGAGTTTATAACCGTTAAATCCGATATGAAGGAGCTAACCAATTTTAATCTTTCTGTTGCGATTACGGAAGATTTTATGAAAGCCGTGGAAGAAGGCGTGGACTACGATTTAATCAATCCCAGAAACGGCAAGCCTGCTGGAAAACTCAATGCAAGAAAAGTTTTTGACACAATAGTTGAAAGCGCATGGAGGAGCGGAGAGCCCGGCATAATATTCATAGACAGGATCAACCGGGATAACCCCACTCCCGGCATTGGCAGGATTGAGAGCACTAATCCGTGCGGAGAAGTGCCTCTTTTGCCGATGGAATCATGCAACCTCGGGAGCATTAACCTTGCCAAAATGCTGAAGTCCGAGAGCGGTGTGGTTGGGATTGATTATGAAAAACTTGCCCGGACTGTTAAGCTTGCTGTAAGATTCCTTGACAATGTAATTGATATGAATAATTATCCTCTTCCCCAGATAGAAGCAATGACTATGGGCAACAGAAAAATAGGCGTGGGAGTAATGGGCTTTGCCGATATGCTTATACGGATGGATGTTCCTTATAACTCTGAAAAAGCCCTTAAAATTGCCGAAGAGGCGATGTCCTTTATTCAGAAGAAGGCGAGAGAGGTTTCCGTAGAGCTTGCCAGGGAAAAAGGACCGTTCCCGAACTTTATCGTTAGCAGGTTCTTTAATGAAGGAAGCCCGCCGCTTCGCAATGCTACACTTACAACCGTTGCGCCCACCGGCACGTTAAGCATAATTGCCGGCTGTTCAAGCGGCATAGAGCCTATCTTTGCTTTAAGCTATATAAGGCAGATTCTTGATGAAGAAAAATTTTTGGAAGTTCATCCTATATTTGAGGAGATGGCAAAAGAGAAGGGTTTTTATTCAAAAGAGCTGATGGAGAATCTTTCTAAAAAGGCATCCATACAAAATGTAAAATCCATACCGGAAGATGTAAGGAAAAATTTTGTTACATCCCATGATGTTTCTCCTGAATGGCATGTAAGGATGCAGGCAGCTTTTCAAAAATCTACTGACAATGCAGTTTCAAAGACGGTGAATTTCCCGAAGGAAGCCTCCCGGGAAGATGTGGGAAAAGTTTTCTGGCTCGCGCACAGGGAGGGATGCAAGTGCATAACA
>JAMDEM010000054.1:0-4238 GCA_023486985.1 Bacillota bacterium | reverse complement strand
AATGCAATTTATCGCTACGCAAGCCGCGGGAAACAGGTTTTAAATATCGAAGAAGAAGAAAATTCCGGGAACACCGGAGGCAGTAATACTGAAAAAAAAACCGGCGCAGGTAAGGAAAAACTCCAGCCGCGTGATAGACCGCCGGTAACCATGGGAACAACCGAAAAAGTGGCGATAGGGTGCGGAAACCTTTATGTTACTGTTAATTCAGATGAAATAAGTATCTGCGAAGTATTTACCCAGACAGGAAAAGGCGGGGGATGCGATTCCCAGTCTGAAGCAGTAGGCAGGCTTGCCTCAATGGCTCTTCGCTCGGGGATTGATCCGGCGGCAGTTATCAGGCAGTTAAAAGGCATTAGGTGCCTGTCCTGCATAAGGCGCAAGGGAGTGGAAGTTCTATCCTGCCCTGATGCTGTGGCAAAAGCTATAGAAAAAGCTCTTAAAATAAAATCGTGGGTATTTTGTTCTGCCAACGGAAACGGTGAAACTAAAGATTCAGGCGGCAATGGGAACGGCTCGATTGCAAACGGGACATCCTGCCCGGAGTGCGGAAATTCCGTGGAATTTGCAGGAGGCTGCGTAGTCTGCCGAAGCTGCGGATACTCAAAGTGCGGATAAAATATCGGGGTCAGGTCTTGCATTATTACAAATGTGATATTTCAAGACCTGACCCCATTCTGTGCACCCTCATAACCCTCTGATTATTTAGAAGGGTCAACAACTCTTCCCATGAACAAAATGTTTCCGGTTTTTGTTTCCTGGATTATAAAAATGAATGGATGATCTGCCCTGAAAACCGGTATTCTAATGGCACCGGCTCCAAGCATAACCACCCCGGTTGCAGCCGCAGCTTCTGTACCTTCTTCATTTACCTCAACAAAAGCTTTGTGAATTACATTGTCAATTAAAAGTTGTTTTTTGCTAATACCTGAGAAATCAGCCTTACCTGAGAAGGGAGTCATCATGCCCATTTTTTTAAGGGCGTCAGCCATCTCATACTTGGTTTCCAATTTAAATCTGGGCAGATAAACATCAACTTTTTCTTCCAGAAGACTGCTTCTTAATTCATTAAGTTTTTTAGGCTCAAGAAGTTTTTCCATGATTTTCAAATTGTCACCTTTAGGCAAAAGAATTAGCATGGATAATTCTTTATCGGCATAAGGCAGTTCAATGATTTGGAGCTCTTCTGTTTCCCCGTAATTGAACCTCTCATCAGTTAAGCTCATCATTTGAACTTTAGCATTCCTGCTCTTGCTTATTCTGAAATTATCTTTTGCGGTATTTTTTCTGTCAAATTGTTTCAACCAGTTTCCTTTAAAATAAATTGCATTGGTAATTACAAGGCGTGTTAATGGTCCCAGTATATCAGGAGGAATCAAATTTTTTATTTTATTGTTTGTTTGCTGTTCCACCCAGGTATTGATTATTTTTCGGGATTTTTCAGCGTCTTTTATAAAATCAAGATTGGTAATTTTCCCGCCATAGTATTGCTGTATTAAATTTTTGTATTCCGGTAAAAATGGATAAGCCTGTTGGGCCCATAAAGCATTTGCCGTGCTAAGTTTATATTTTTTGTCTTTTTTATTTATCCGGTCATTGATTTCTTTAAAAGAAGCTCTGCGGATGCCGTCATCTTTTGGAAAATGAAGCACCGACTGCATCTCCTGTGCCGTTTTACCCCGCGCGCCTTCATATGTCATTACAAGAGCTGAAGAGATGCTCCATGGAGAAAAAAATATGTTATCTTCTTTATCTTTGAGTTTAAAATAGAGGTCAAAAGCAAATTGATTATTGGCATTTACAACAGCATTCCCTGCGTCATGATTCTTGTTTTTTGCAGGAATACTTTTGCCATAAGCTGAATCTGTTACGGTTTTTAACCAAAAAGGGCTTAAGAACAGAAATAGAAGCAAAGAAACTGCAAAGAGTATAAACAAACTTGCAGCATTATATTTTTTTATATTCATATTTTTCACCTCTTGTTTTAGATTTAACGTGCCTTTCTGAAAACTAGCAAACCTTGTCCAATTGTTGTAGTGGCAAAGCGTGTTTTGCCTTTTTATGGAGAGCAAGCTCTCCCACTACCTTTGTTTTTTAATTTCGTGCTATAAATCACACCTGCAATTTACGGGTTTTCTGAAGGCATATTGATTAAAATAATTGCGGTAAGAACCTCTAATTATTTGGAAGGATTAACAACTCTTCCCATGAACAAAATATTTCCGGTTTTTGTTTCCTGGATTATAAAAATAAACGGATGATCCGCTCTGAAGATTATTTTTTTGGAGGGTCTCTGCACAGCTTTTTCAGTTATAATTACTGCAGTCGCAGCGGCGGCTTCAGTTCCTTCTTCATTTACATCAACAAAAGCTTTATGAATTACGGCATCTATTTTTAGTTTTTGGGTGCCGTCCATTCCTGAAAAATCTGCAAAGCTGGAAAATGCAGTGGGCATGCCCATTTCTTTCAGTGTACTTTTCATCATATACTTGGTTTCTAATTTAAATTTGGGTATATAAACATCAACTTGTTGTTCTGCAAGACTATTTTTTAATTCATTAAGTTTTTCCTGATTCAGATAATTTTCTGCAAATTTTAAATTGTTCTCTTTTGGCAAAAGAACAAGCATTGACAATTCTTCGCCATTATAAGGCAATTCAAGAATTTGAAGTTTGTCTGCTTCAGCATAATTGAATTTTTTACGGGTCAAACTCATCATTTGAACTTTAACAGTCCTTGCCGGCTCTATCTTAAAATCCGCCTTCTTTGTATTTTTTTTATTAAATTGTGTTAACCAGTTTCCTTTAAAATAAATTGCATTGGTAATTACAAGGCGTGTTAATGGTCCCAGTATATCGGGAGGAATCAAATCTTTTATTTTATTGTTTGTTTGCTGTTCCACCCAGGTATTGATTATTTTTCGGGATTTTTCAGCGTCTTTTATAAAATCAAGATTGGTAATTTTCCCGCCATAGTATTGCTGTATTAAATTTTTGTATTCCGGTAAAAATGGATAAGCCTGTTGGGCCCATAAAGCATTTGCCGTGCTAAGTTTATATTTTTTGTCTTTTTTATTTATCCGGTCATTGATTTCTTTAAAAGAAGCTCTGCGGATGCCGTCATCTTTTGGAAAATGAAGCACCGACTGCATCTCCTGTGCCGTTTTACCCCGCGCGCCTTCATATGTCATTACAAGAGCTGAAGAGATGCTCCATGGAGAAAAAAATATGTTATCTTCTTTATCTTTGAGTTTAAAATAGAGGTCAAAAGCAAATTGATTATTGGCATTTACAACAGCATTCCCTGCGTCATGATTCTTGTTTTTTGCAGGAATACTTTTGCCATAAGCTGAATCTGTTACGGTTTTTAACCAAAAAGGGCTTAAGAACAGAAATAGAAGCAAAGAAACTGCAAAGAGTATAAACAAACTTGCAGCATTACATTTTTTTATATTCATATTTTTCACCTCTTGTTTTAGATTTAAATGATTTAGTAAAACTATTAAATTCATTTCGGTTTTTCTTGCTCAATCCCTTCCCTTGGAAATCCCCCTAATGGAGGGGCAGGGTTCATTCTGCCCTATTATTTTAGGCAACCATAAAGGTTGCCCCTGCAATATTAACGGTGAGGAGGATTAGTCAGTATTTCACTCCGTTTGATGACGCTTCTTTCAACATCAATGCCTGAGCGGTTTCCTTTTGTGGAACCTGCAGGAGCCTGGCTTGCCGATACCTTTGAAAATCTTGCTGGAGGAAAAAGCATAATGATAAAAGCTCCGATAAAGAGGATTAGCAAAGCCGCCGCCGACTGAAATCTGTTTCTTTAAAAAAAACTTTTAAAACCCTTTTTTATACGGCTGATCTTCGCCGGATTTCTAATACTCCCCGCCCTTCAATCCATCGAGGCACCGGCAGACAGGGCAGAGTTCTTCTTCAAGGCAGCCGTATTCACCGCAGTTTGCACACTTCCTTATATCCATTTCTCTCACCTCACATTTTTAATTTCAAATAATTAGTAGCAGATTTTTTGAGTTTATTTCCCTCACCCTGTCCCAAGAGGAGGGAAAATAATTAACTCCCCCTGCCCCTCTTTAGCAAAGAGGGGGGATAAAGGTGATGGGTGAAAAAGCCAATGAAGGGAAAGGCGCATCAATTCTAGAAAAATCCAGCAGGTGAATTTCATGAACGATTCAATAATACTGGAAAATCTTGGAAGAGTTTTTGTTAACAAGGTGCGCA
>JAMDEM010000003.1 GCA_023486985.1 Bacillota bacterium | reverse complement strand
TATGGACTTCGGAGAAGATGGGTCCCCCGTCCAATTCGGGAGTAACTTTTGTAACGGCCGGATCTTCAGGATTACCGGCAGATTGCAGGTTTTCGCGGTTTTTAAGATTCTCCTGGGCTGCCCTGGCTGCAGCATATGGGTCATGTCCTGCACCGGGTTTAATAGGCTTGATGTTATAATCGTTGCTCATTATTGCCCTCCTAAAGTACTCGATAGAAGCCTGTGTATATATAATAATATCACTCCATTTAAGGAAAAAATCAAGGGGGCTTTGATGCGGAAGTATTTGACTTTAGCTTCCTGTGCTAATATAATCATTTTAAAACGGTAAAGCGGAGAGAATATGAATTTATATCTTCTGGCTATAGGGCTTGCAGTAATTGCAGCATTTGCCGATGTTGTCGGCGGGTGTCTTACAATGATGAAGAAGCAGGCTTCCAAGCAAACGCTTCTTTATTTCACTGCCCTGGCGGCAGGCTTTATCCTTTCCGCCGCCATTCTTGACCGGGTGCCGGAAGCAATGGAGAAAAACCCCCACGGCGCACTTTATATCCTTATAGGATTTCTTGTTCTTTACCTTATCGAGAACCTTTTCTCAATTCATGCCCACTCTCAGGAAGAAGTGGAATCCAAAGCAGGTTATACCGAGCATGGCCATTCATTGGTTGGAAGGCAGATCTGCGACGGAGATTGTCTGATTTCGCCCACGGCAAGCTATGCCGCTATAGTAGGGCTTGTAATTCACACTTTCTTTGACGGCGTGGCTATTGCAGCCGGTTTTTCAATGGGCATCCACACAGGGGTATTAATGTTTCTGGCGGTGATATTCCACAAACTGCCTGAAGGCTTTAGCGCTTCATCCCTGATGCTGGCGTCGGACCAGAGCAGAAATGTGGCTTTTTCATCAGCGGTTCTTCTTGGCATTTCGACTATCGCCGGCGCAGTTTTTGCTTATTTTGTGAGCCATGGTAATGAAACAATAGCCAGAGTGCTTTTAACCCTGGCTACAGGCTCCTTTCTCTATATCGGCGCAAGCGACCTGATTCCTGCAACGAGCGCAGGAAGAAACAAAGTTTCCGTACTTTTTGTAATTTTAGGAGTTATACTCTTTTATATATCGTTAAAGATTCTTGAAATGGCAGGCTTTTCAGTCTAGATCTGCATCCCATTCTTCCCAGAACTCGCAGATTGTATCGTCAATGTCTCCGATTGATTCAGGCGAAGGCGCCATAAGGTAAAATTCTTTTGTGCGCCAGCCGAAAACAGAGCACTCAAAAAGAGTGTATTCAGTATCAAGTATTTGTTCAAATTCTCTGCCTACCTCAAGCACCTTGAGATGCTTACAGGTAGCGCAGACAGCTCTTGTCATCTTCATTATGACCTCTTGGCAGACGGAAGCTCCTCGATTAAAGAATTTAAAATTTTTCTTATGCCGGTGCTTATTTCAACTTTTTTTTCCTTGTCTTTTTTCTTCATCACGGTATCAAGCTGTTGGTATAAACTCTTGAGTTCCTGGAGCATCTTGTCTCTTTCCAATAGAATCACCTTTCTTTCTTAAGATACCATAATTTTACCAGATTTCAGTAGCGCCAGCAATTAGCATACGGATAATAATGAAACTTGCGAGCTTGGTAATGGCTGGGCGAGCTTCTACGGACTGATTGGCTAACAAAACTTGGCGAAGCGGAGCGTTTGCAAAATCCACTGTTTGAAGCCCGAAGGGCGAGTTTGGATTTTGCAGTGGAGCAAGCCTTAGTTTTGTCCAAGAGGGAGTACAAGGCGAGTACAGCCATTACCAAGTTAATGAGACCCAATAGGCATTATTAAAGGAAATTGCTGATTATGTGTAGAACAAAAGAGCTTCCGTAAATTATTAAACCAGGAGTATTGTTGATGAAAATTCTTGTAACAGGGGGAGCGGGTTTTATTGCTTCTCACATAAGCGACTTTCTTATATCAATGGGCAACGAGGTTGTTATTGTTGACAATCTTTCTACCGGCAAGGAGAAAAACATAAATCCAAGGGCAAAGTTTATCAAGATGGATATCTGTGATGCCGGGCTGGATAAACTCTTTAAAGAAGAAAGTTTTGACATTGTAAACCACCACGCCGCTCAGATAGATGTGAGACACTCGGTTGAAGATCCGCTGAAAGATGCGCGCGTTAACATTCTGGGTTCTATCAATCTTCTTGAAAATTCAGTAAAATACGGCGTAAAAAAATTTATCTTCGCCTCAAGCGGCGGGGTGATTTACGGCGAGCCGGTAAAACTTCCGGCAAGTGAAAAGGACACAGCCTGTCCCATATCTCCATACGGAGCTTCTAAGTATGCGGTAGAGGTTTATCTTAATTATTACAATTCTATTAAGGGCTTAAAATATTCGATTTTAAGATACGGCAATGTTTATGGACCGAGGCAGGATCCTCACGGCGAAGCAGGCGTGGTTGCCATATTTATCAACGCCTTGCTTGAGGGAAGAGTCCCTGTTATTTATGGAGGAGGGGAACAGCTTCGAGATTATGTTTATATCGAGGATGTTGTTAAGGCAAATGTTTTTGCCATTGAATCCCCACGCAGCAATCTTTTAAATATCGGGACAGGGGTGGGAACCTCTGTAAATAAACTTTTCAAAAGCCTCACCCGGCTTATTCCGGTAGAGGTAAGCCCCGGGTCAGGACCACGCAGGGACGGAGAAATCCAGAAAGTTTATCTTGACTGGAAAAAAGCAAGTGAGGAAATAGGCTGGGAACCGATGGTTTCTATGGAAGAAGGGCTCGAAAGAACTCTGGCTTATTTCCGGGAAGAACGAAAGATAAAAGCCTGATTTTTAATTGCACTTTTTTACCTCAAGCGCGCCGTCTTTTTCTGTAAATATAACCGCACCGTCTTTATCGGTGCGGTAAATTTTTACATTCATTTTTTTAAGGAGCTCTATGGTAACCGGCGACGGATGATTAAAGTTGTTGTTTCTGCCGACAGATATGACCGCAAAGGAAGGACCTACTGCTTTTAGAAAATCCTCATTTGCTGAATCAGCGCTTCCCTGATGGGCTGTAAGCATTACATCGCTTTTTATTGAACTGCAATTTTCAAGGATTTCTTCTTCGGCTTCTTTTTGAATATCGGCGCAAAATAGAAAAGACAAATTTTTATCTGACAACTTAATGACTATGGAATTATTGTTTGTGTCATTGGAAGTTCCGTTCATCATGAGTCCGGGCGGATTAAGAACTTCAATAGTCACGTCCTTGTTAAATGATAACTTCATGCCCTGTCGTGCTTTAATCAATGGAATTTTACTTTTTTCCAGAAAAAACTCCAGTTCTTTAAAATCCTTTGAATCCGCCATTAAAGAAGTATCCATAATTAAACCGGCGGGGAAGTTTTCCAGCACCTTCCTCATTCCGCCCGCATGGTCGCTGTGGGGATGGGTTATTACTACAAGATCAAGTCTTTTTACGCCCTTTCTTTTTAAATAAGGAACAACCACTTTTTTGCCGTAGTCAATATCTTTTGTCTTTACATGATAAACAGGTCCTGCGTCTATCAGCACTTTTTCTCCACCCGGAAGTGACAAAAAGGCGCATTCTCCTTCTCCCACATTAAGAAAAGTTACTTCAAGCCGGGTTCCACGGGCTTCCTCATATAAAAAGAAAAATGCAGAAAAAAGAATCAAACAAAACAGGATGCGCGCAAACCAGGCTTTATTTATTTTTTTCCAGATAAATAAAAGTATTGAAGCAATAAAAGCATAATAAAGAAGAATTGAAGTGACTGACGGAGTTGGCATTGCCAGGCTTGCGCCTTTCAGAGAGCCTGTATAATGTGAAAATTTCATCATGAAGCAGAGCAAAAAATGCGTGATGCCTGCAAAAGGCGCAGCAAGAGAAAGGCTTATCGCGCCTAAAATTGATGAAAGGAGGATAAGGGGCAGAAGTATGCCGGAGAGAGGGACAATTACAAGATTGGCAAAAGGAGAAATCAGGGAAATCTGGTTAAAATAAAGTGCAAGAAGTGGCGTAATCATAGCCTGCGAAGCCAGGCAGATGCTGAGATTAAGCCGCAGCCAGCCCGGAAGGTTTTTCATGTAGTCTTTCAGTTTGTCTGTAACAAAGATTATTCCGGCAACGGAAAGAAAACTTAATTGAAATCCTGTATCAAAGAGCCAGTCAGGCACGAAGAAAAGCATGAGCAAGGCGGCAAGAAAAAAGCAATTTAAAGTGGTACCTTCTTTGTCAATGGCATAGCCGACAAGCATAATAATGCCCATGACGGAGGCACGTATCATGGAAGGCACCAATCCCGTGAGGATGGTATAAAGAATTATTATGGGTATGGAAACAATGACAGCCGTCTTCTTTGAAAGTTTTAAGAAGTTAAAAACCAGCAGAAGAAATCCGCTTACTATGCCCACATTAAGGCCTGATGCCGCAAGGATGTGAAAAGTCCCGTTTTTTTGGAAGTCATCTATTATTTCATCTGGAATCTGGCTCTTTGTTCCGAAAGCGATTCCTTCCATTATTGAGGCATCCTTCTCTCCAAACTCCCGGGCAAGAGTTGAGCCAAGTTTGCATCTTATCGCGTAAGCTGTTCTTAATACAGGCGAGCCCCTGTGTTTTTCAAGGATTTTAACCCCCCCGGGGTCTTTTATAAAAAGAATATGATGAACTCCCTGTCTTTTAAGGTATTCGGCATAATCAAATTCCCCGGGATTCTTTATCCCGGGAGGATATTCAAGCAAACCGGAAACCTGCAGAATATTGCCGTATGATATGTCTTTAACAGGAGAGAATATTTTTATTCCTGCAGATACTTTTTTGTTTATCCCGCGGTAAATTATTTCGCTGGCTTTTAAAGTAAAGGAAACCCCGTCATCTGCGGGACCTGGCATATCTGCCACCATCCCTCTCACGGAAACTTCTTTCAGTTGATAGCCGGATAATTGACCATAAGAGTTTATTTTTATTGAAGATGCTTCCATGAAAATTCCTGAGGCAAGAAAAAGAAGAAAGATTGTTATTTTTCTTATCCTGAGTTTATTGATAAATATCACAGTAAATGCGGCGGACAGGATGAGCAGAATTACGGCAAACTTTATATCCAGCTTTATAAAGTAAGCTGAAAGAATCCCTATAATATAAAAAATTGTAACAAATGCAATATCAGGGTTCATATCTTAATTATAAATGCAGAATTTTTCCAAATTTTTTCCAACCTGTTAATTTTATGTTAATCAAAAAAACAGGATGGAGGGCTTAAAGCATAGAAGAACTTTTCATGAAAAACTACCAGAAGATACTCCGCCAGTGGATTATTCCCGCCGCTACCGGGATTTTTTCCGCATTTATTATCATTCTTCTTTCACTGTGGAGCTATACGGGGAAGTATCTGGAATTGCTGGAACTTAAACTTCTTGATTACAGAATAATAACAAATCCGGGGAGCGCAAGGCATTTTCCAAATAAAAATATAGTTATCATAGGCATTGATGAGAAAACTTATGAAAAAATTGAGGAGCCTTCTATTTTCTGGAATATCCATTACGAGAAAGTCTTTAAGGCTTTACTTGGGGGAGGAGCGAAAGTTATCGGTTTTGACAGCATTATGGCAAAGCCTTCCGATGAATATCTTGTCAACGGAATTGAAAAGGTTATGAAAAAGC
Organism: Bacillota bacterium; assembly: GCA_023486985.1. Lineage (GTDB taxonomy): Bacteria > Vulcanimicrobiota > JAMDEM01 > JAMDEM01 > JAMDEM01 > JAMDEM01. The sequence goes on along the minus strand of JAMDEM010000003.1, from coordinate 5,834 downwards.
TTAAAAAAGACGGCAGGATAAAAATTATCCAGGATTTCACGGCTGAAGATTACATTGACAGCATGGATCAGCGCTTTGCCCAGGCAATAATGGGCGGGCGGGTTGTGCTGGCAAGTTACCTTGACCTGGAAAATAAGTGGATTAAGCCTCTTGACCTTTTTGTTTTTGCCGTAAAGCCGGCAAATGTGGCACTTATAAATGTAACTACTGATATTGACGGGACGGTGCGCCTTCTTCCAATTTACGGCACGGATAAAGATAACAAGCCGCATCTGGGTTTTGATATTTTACTTGCTTCCAAATTTTTGGGAAGAGAATTTAAAGAAGAAAATGGAAAAAAATATCTGGGCGGGCGCCGGATTACTGAAGAAGAAGGAACAAGTTATAGAATAAATTATGCAGGGCCTCCCGGGACATTTTTTACAATTCCTTTCTGGAAAGTCCTTGATGAGGCTTCTTCGGGAAGCAAAGAATTTTTTACAAAGAATTTTAAAGATAAAATTGTTATTATCGGAGCCACCGGCATGGGAAGCCAGGACATTGCAATAACGCCTTTTAATCTTTTCAATGCCGCCCGCGGGATGGCAGGAGTTGAAGTTCATGCAAATGCTGTTAATACGCTAATTAATAGTGACTTTATTTTTCCTGCGGCTAACCGGATAAATTTGCTGGTACTGATTGTAATTTCTGTTTTCACCGCTCTTGTTTGTTTCCACTTAAAACCTTTCAGGGGTGTAATTTTAACCGTTATTACTGCGGCTGTGTTTTTTTATGTTTCCGTGATGATTTTCCATAAATTTAATTTATGGCTTATTGATATTAATACGTTATCAGCCATGCCGGTAAGCCTTGCTTTTGCCTTTGTCTATAGATACATTGCGGAGGACCGTGAAAAAAACAGAATCAGAAAAATTTTTGGCAATATGGTTTCAACCTCTGTTGCCGAGGAAATTCTTAAAAGCCGCCGGGAACTTTCTCTTGGCGGCACGGTGGCGGAAGTGAGCATCTTGTTCTCAGATATCAACGAATTTACGCCTCTTTCGGAGCGGATGCCGCCGGCGGAGCTTGTTTCGATTCTTAATGATTATTTCACCCATATGGAGGAAATAATTTTTAAATATAAGGGAACCTTAAATCAGTTTGTGGGGGATGAAATAATGGTTATTTTTGGAGCGCCGGCGACTCAACCCGATCATGCAGAGCTGGCTGTGTTTACCGCTATTGAAATGAAGGAAGAATTAATAAAGTGGCAGGAGAAACAGAAGAGCCTCGGCAGGGAATCATTTGATGTAAAAATAGGAATTCATTCCGGAGCTGTCATAGCCGGATGCATTGGCTCTCCAAGAAGGATGCAGTATTCAACCATGGGTGATGTGGTAAATACAGCTTCCAGAATTGAAGGACTGAATAAAGTTTTAAATACCGATATTTTGATAAGTGAAGATACATATAAAAGAGTCGGTAATATTGTGGAAGCGGAATCAATGGGCTTGCAGAAGGTCAAGGGCAAGAAGGAAGCCATTGAGGTCTATAAGGTTATCGGGAAAAAACAAAAGGAGCCTGAAAATCAGACTCCCTGATTATTTTTTGGATTCTGCTTAGTTTTCGCTGCTTTCAATAATGCCGTCCAGTCCCAGCCGGTCCAGCTGATAAACAATCTGGGAAAAATACTCAGGCGTATTCGGCTCAAATTTCTCCAGTGTATGTCCGTGAACGCCGGGCTTTGAAGGCATGGCTTTTGGTGCAATTAGAGGAGTGGAAAACATTTTTTCCACTTTTTCTTTAAGCTCGCCGTTATTTATGTCTACTACTGTTTTTCCGTTAATCAGGCTGACTGTTCCGATTATTTCTTCATCAGGCAGATACCCCTGTGGTGTTTTTTTTATGGTTCTCAGCTTGATTATCATTTTCAGCTCCTTTTTATTGAATTTCCAGCGTTTTATCAACGCCGTTGGTATTAAGGCTGTTCAGGAAATTATAGGTTGCATTATCCTTGTTTTGCAGGTTGTCCCTGTTAAGGTTGTCTATGGAATAATAGGTATCGTTATCATTTGAAGGGTCTTGAGGAACTTTAACATCTGTGTAATAAGCCTCATTAGACTGGGCAAAAAATTCGTATTTATCGGTAGCGGCATAGCCGTCAACAAATTTATGTCCCGGCTGATTGCTCTTTGCCGCCTGATAAAGTCCGTCAACTTTTGCGCTCCATTGAGCGGCATATTTGGGATCGTTTCTATAGCTGTGGTCAATTGAGTGAGAAAATTCATGAAGGATTGTGCCTCTTGCATAGTCGTCAGTTCTGCTAAGCATGCTTTCCTTCAAATACATTACCTTGCTTGAGTCGTTATAACCTCCGGTAACATTGTTCCAGTCCCTGCCGTCTCCTGTCTTACTGCCAAATCCAAGATCGGAAGGTTTTAAATCATTTGGTCCGGGATTATCTTTCAATACATATATTTTTGTCCCGTAATCCTTGGAATGCTGCAGCTGCTCTTGAGGGTACTTGACCAGAATATCATTTATCCGGCTTGTGTCTTTTACGCCGGCTTTATTAACAATCATGGAGTCAACAATTTTTGATTTACTGCCGGTGGGGTCATCAGGGTTGGAAACATTAAAGATTTTTTTGATGCCGGCGGCTATTGATTTTACAAAGCTGGAGATGCCATCCTTGATTTTATCTATAATGCTTATGTATTTTGAATTGGCTCCTGTTTTTGGCTTTTCCGGCTGATCTGCTTCTTTTGTTTCCAGATGACCGGAAGTTTGAAGTGTTTTTTGAGCAATATTATAAAGCCTGACATTGGCGACATTTCTTGACTGCTCCTGAGCCGTCGGCTCTGCGATTTTCGGTTTCGGCTTTGCGCCTGTTTCACGGGCTTTTTCAAGAATTCTGCTTTGAAGTTTCGGATCAACCTGGTAAGACTTTTTTCCAGATGCAACAGGAATTCTCAATTAGATTCCACCTTTCTGCAGAAAAGATATCCTGTTTAAATTATATCAAGGAATTGTTAACTGTTTGTTGCAGAAATGTAAACAATTTGTAAACATACATATACATACCGTATATGCGTTATGGTTTCATCGCCCGTCCCATTTCCCGGAGTTTGGAGGGATGGAGATAGAAGGTATAAATAATACGAAAAAAGAATTAGAGGCATACGAAGCTTATCCGGATAAAGAAAGGAAAGAAAACAATGTATTGTCCGCGCTGCGGAGCCTATAATGAAACAGGTAAGATATTCTGTCAATATTGCAGCTTCAGGCTTCCTCTGATTGAGGAACTGCAGAGAGAAGACGCCCGTGAAGAGTCCTTGATGGAGCAGTTAAAAGAAGTAGTAGATTCAGTTATAAAAGGCGGTGTTGACATTGAGGCGTTTGCGCCGGTGCTGGAAGATCTGCGCATGGTGGTTGAAGAAGCCGGAAAAGAAATGATTGAGCTGGAAATTTCCCCGGAAATTTCCGAAGAAGTCAAATTACAGGAAAGTCTAATCAAGGAGGGTTTGAATTTAATATCAAACGGCATTTCTGAAATTGCTTCCTTTTCCGAACACAGGGATTCCCAGAGGCTTAAACATGGTATTCAGACTATAGAAGACGGCAATTTCCTTCTTAATAAAGCAATTGAAGTTATAAGGAGTCAGGAAGGCGGTAAAAAATTAGAGGATATAATTGATCTTATCGGATGAAGTTTCAATTTCTGGTTTGAAACTTTGTTGATAATCTGATAAGATAATAAGGTAATAGGTAATAAGGTAATACTTAGTATACTTATCAAGGAGTGATGATAGTGAAAAGAATCAACGTAATATTTTTTGCAATTCTCATGGCATTTGTTTTTTCTATATTTGTTTCCTTAAACCCGGTTTCCGCAATAACGGCCGGTGAGATTATCCAGAAAGTAAAAACAGCCAATCCCGGTTTAAAGGATTATCGCGCAAAGATGAAGTGCAAGTTGAATGCAAGTTATAATATAAACATCGGCGTGAGATTCAAGGGAGACTTTTATTACAAGGCGCCTTTCCGTTACAAGATAAAGCTTCACAATGTTCCTTCTTTTATGTCAAAGTACCAGCAGACCTTTGTTGATAGTTTTGGGCCCATTGTAAAACCACAGGATTATAATTACACAGTTATGCCGGATCAAACAGTTGAAGGGGTGAATTGCCACAGGGTAGTCGCTGTTCCCAAGCAGGAAATGGGCGACCTCTTGAAAGTAGAGCTATGGGTTAACTCCTCAAATTATATTTTAGAAAAGCTTTTATTTTATTATAAGAATGAGGGCAAGATTGAAAGACGTCCGACATACAGCCAGATTGAAGGTTTCTGGCTGCCTATCAAGGAGAGTGCAGACTTTAATTTCCCGTCTATTAAGCTTCAGGCAAAACTTGAGACTCTTTATGACAATTTCAAGTTAAACCAGAATTACCCTGACAGCATGTTTACTGATAAGCAGTAGAGAGCGGGTTTTCTAAAATATGCCAGAAAAGCAAGACAGCCCTTTGCAGGGCTGTCTTCATGGGTTGTGGGGGAGAGTAAAATACAAATGTATTATACTCTAAATTAAAAAAAAAATCAAGCTCTGGCTAATTCAAGCTGGGATTTTGCGATTTCTGCAAATCTGGCAAAGGCTGAAGCGTCTTTAGCGCTTAATTCTGCAAGGACTTTACGATTAATCTGAACACCGGCTTTTTTAAGCCCTTCCATCAATCTGTTGTACGAAAGCCCGTTAATTCTGGCAGCTGCATTGATTCTGGCAATCCATATCCTTCTAAAATCCCTCTTTTTATTTCTTCTGTCTCGGTAACCATAAGCAAGGGCGTGGATAATAGCCTCTCTTCCGGCTTTAACTTTCCTGCTTCTTGCTCCTCTATAGCCTTTTGAAAGCTTGGAGAGCTTTCTTCTTTTCTTTAAAGCAATTGTCCCCCGTTTTACTCTGGGCATTTTTAAACCTCCTTACCTTCCACTTCGTTCTCGCCGGGCTAATCGCTCGGCTTCATTCTTGAAATCAGGGTTTTGCGGAACCTTCCAGGCTACGCATCTGCTCGCCAAGAAGTTCCAGCCAAAACCCGTGCTTTTCACTTCGTGAAACCCTCATTAATCAGTCGGGATGCACCTTTATACATAAGGTACGAGCTGTTTGAGTCTTTTTTCGTCCATTGGGCTTGCCAGTGCGGTCTTTCTGAATTTTCGCACCCGGTTAGGACTCTTTTTTTCTCTTATGTGATGACAGCCGCTGAATTCTTTCATTCTTCTCAATTTTCCGGTGCCGGTGCTTCTGACGCGTTTGGCAACTGATTTTTTTGTCCTTATCTTAGGCATCTCTAACCCCTTTCTAACCTTCAGACTTTGGAGCCAGAATCATTATCATGTTTCTGCCTTCCAGCTTTGGCCTTCGTTCTACCACGCAGATATCTATAACTTCTTTCGCAAGTCTCTCCATCAATTTTTCGCCAAGACCTGTATAGACTGCTTCTCTGCCCCGGAAGATAAGGGTGACTTTTACTTTGTCGCCCTCCTCAATAAGCCTTCTGGTAAGTTTGCTCTTTACCTGATAGTCGTGTTCGTCAATCTTTGGGCGAAGTTTTACTTCCTTCAATTCAAGAGTTTTTCTTTTGTGTTTTGCTTCTTTTTCTTTTTTGTTTTGTTCATATTTGAATCTGCCGTAATCTATCATGCGGCAGACTGGAGGATCCACATTGGGAGATACTTCCACCAGGTCCAGCTCTTTCTCTTCAGCCATCTTAAGAGCATCCCTGAGAGAAATTATGCCTATCTGGTTCCCTTCATGGTCTATTACTCTTACTTCCCGGGCACGGTTAAATGATGAATAG
>JAMDEM010000139.1 GCA_023486985.1 Bacillota bacterium | reverse complement strand
ATAGAAGCTTTTCCTTCGGTTCCATTTTGGATAATAACATCAAGACAGGTGCTTCAATGGTGGGGGTCTGGTAAATTAAGAACTAACGCAAGTATCAGTCGTGCTAAATGTCTTGAACTTCTTCAAAATATGTAAAAAACTTATACCTCTTCTTGCAATATCTATAGTTTCCCTATTGGCTATCCTATCCATGACAAGAGGTCAGAGACAGAGAGATTAAAAATTTTTTTCCACCATTTCTCCCACATACCTGGCAATAGACGGAGAGGCTGTTAAGCCGGGGGAGTCTATGCCTATCAGGTTTATCAACCCCGGAAATCCTTTGTCTATTTCGTGGGAAATTATGAAATCCTTAACAGGTTCACCTTTTTTCTGCAGTTTGGGCTGGATGCCGCAGATGTCAGCCCTTAAATCTTCAGGTTTAATAAAGGGCAAAAATGATTTAACCGATTCATAAAAACATTCTTTATTTTTTTCATCAACGGAATAATCAATTTTTTCTATGCGGCAGCTGTTAGGTCCAAGCCTCATCATTCCCTGAAAATCCGGAACGGTGTGAATTCCTAAGAAACCGTCTGCTTCAGGCATCTGGTAAATGAGAGATCGGGGAAAGAATTTTTTCTTGCTTTCGTTTACACGGAAATATTCACCCTTGTAATAATAAATTTTATATCCTGCTTCGTCTATATTAATGCCTGCGAGAGCCGCAATATTAGCTGATTCAAGCCCTGCACAGTTTATAAGTATTTTTGTAAAGAAAGAGGAAGTTTCTCCGTTTTTTTCATTAATTCCAACCAGGTAGCCGTCAGGAAATTTTTCCAGTGACTTAACTTCACTGCCATAAGTAATTATCGCGCTGTTATTTATTGCTTTTGCTTCAAAGTACTTCATCAAGCGGTGAGAATCAATGATCCCGGTTGAGGGAACAAAAAGCGCTGCCTTTGCTTCAATTTCAGGTCCAATTTTTTTGATTTCTTCGGCTGTGAGGATTTTTATACCCTTTAGTCCGTTTCTTCTGATTTTTTCAAAAAGTGATTCCAGTTCGGTGATTTGCTTTTCGTCAGTTGCAACAATTAATTTTCCTGTGGCTTCACAGGGGATATCATTTTCTTTGCAAATCCGGTAGAGCAGTGCATTGCCTTCAATGCAAAGCGTTAATCTGAGAGAGCCCTGCGGGTAATATAATCCTGTATGGATGACTTCACTGTTCCGGCTGGATGCTTCCTGCCCGAAACTATCATGCCTCTCAAGCACCAGAACATCTCTCCCGGGTTTTACAACCTGAGATGCAACAGCCAGGCCGATTACACCTGCGCCAATAATGGTAATGTCTAATTTTTCCATTCTTAATAGGCTTCTTTTCTATCTCTTGCAGAGTATAGGACTACATTTTTACCAAATATATCATAACGAAGGCGATAATTTCCGGATCTAATTCTAAACTGCCCCTCACCATGCTCAACTGCAGTTAGTTTTTTAATGTCATGGGAAGAAGAACTATTATAAACTACCCTGCAGCAAGACTGCAGGGTATCCCTTCGGGCAAGTTTGTTTTGCGGCAGGAGACCCCGCAGCAAGACTGCGGGGTATTCGATCGCAAAATAAGGATCAATTTTTAAAAAAGAAATTAAGCTGTGGATTTGTTTAATGGCTGAAGGGTTCTTTTTTGACATGCGTTTAATGTCTCGTTCAAAACCAGGGGTGGTAAAGAGTTCGAATGAATTAGCCATAATTGCTAGCTCTTTTTAGATTTTAACGAGGCAAAGAATTCATCAGCTGTTCTTACGTTACCGGCTCGGTATGCTTCGAAGCCTTCCCTGATTTGAGCTTGAAACTTTGGATCCTCTTGTTCTGCTTTTGTCTCCAGATAATCTTCGAATTCATCAATATCCATTATGCCTGCAACGGGAATACCGTCTTTTTCCAGAACAAAGTATTGTTTAGTGCGGTGTGATTTGCTGATTACTTCTTCCAGATTAATTCCAGCTTTTCCCACAGGAAGGCGGTTAATCTTGATTCTTTTTGGGCTTAGCAAATTATTTCCCCCTTTAATTAACCTAATGTTATTCTAATACTTATTGGCATTATGTCAATAGGATTGAGTTCCTATATATTGTTATCAGGTAATAATCCGGGTCAAACCCTTAATTTTCGTGGCTTTTAAAAGGGAAAAAGGCTTTAAAAGTTGAATTTTTGATATTGCGTGAATCGGTTAACAAGGATTCAGGTATATAAATGTGAGGAGGGAATAAATGGAAAAGGGAAAAGAGTATCATATTGCTCTCGGGAAGGGTGATGTGGGGAGATATGTTTTACTGCCCGGCGATCCCGGCAGGGTTCCTGTTATAGCCTCGTTCTTTGATAAGGCTCAAAAGGTTGCCCAGAACAGGGAGTACACAACTTATACCGGTTATGTTGACGGGATAAAAATTTCCGCCACCTCTACCGGCATCGGCTGTCCTTCGACTGCGATAGCAGTTGAGGAGCTTGCAAAATGCGGAGCCGATACTTTTATAAGAGTGGGCACTGCGGGTTCGCTTCAGAGGGGCGTGGGCCTCGGAGATCTGGTTATATCCACGTCATCCGTCAGGGAGGACGGCACTTCACGCCAGTATGTTCCGTTAAGCTATCCGGCTGTTGCCGATCTGGATGTAACCATTGCCTTAAGGGAAGCGGCAAAGAAATTCGGCTACAGGACTCACACCGGAATATCCCATACCAAAGATGCCTTTTACATTGAAGATCATAAAACTCTCCCACTGGCAAAATATCAAAAAGAATTATGGGAAGTATGGGAGAGGGCAAATGTTGTGGCTACGGCAATGGAAGCATCAGCCTTGTTTGTTATCTCATCCATCAAGAAGTTAAGGGCAGGGGAGATTCTTGCCATTATAGGTTTGACATATGATGATGCGCCAATCGTTAAAAAAGTAGGCATTGAAGATGCCATAAAGACTGCCATAGAAGCAGTAAAAATTCTTGATAAAATGGACAGCCGGCATAAGCCGTCCAGCAAAAAAGGAAAGAAGTGAGGTATCAGGATGAAAGAGCAAAAGAAAAAGGTTGAAGAAGCGGCAAAATATGTTCTTTCAAAAATTAAGATTAAACCCGAAGTAGGGATGATTCTCGGCTCCGGTTTAGGCGATCTTGCGGATGAGGTGCAGGATGCAGTTTCTATTCCATTTGGAGATATTCCGAATTTTCCCACTTCCACTGTTGCCGGACATGCCGGAAAAATAGTGGTTGGAATTCTTGAAGGCAGGAAAGTTCTTGCCATGAAAGGCAGAATTCATTATTACGAAGGCTATACAATGAAACAGGTGACCTTCCCCATCAGGCTTATGAAAAAGCTTGGCATAAACACTTTGATTGTTACTAATGCAAGCGGCGGTATTAATCCGTCCTTCAAACCAGGCGATTTAATGATAATAACCGACCACATAAATTTTCAGGGAGCAAACCCTCTCCTGGGAGAAAATGATGATGAGTGGGGGGCCAGATTCCCTGATATGACCGATGCTTACACCAAAACAATTGTAAAACTTGCCCTGGATATTGCCGCAAAAGAAGGCATACCTGTTCAAAATGGAGTTTTTACAGCGGTGGCAGGTCCTAATTATGAGACAGTGGCAGAGATAAAGATGCTGAGAACTTTCGGCGCCGATGCGGTGGGGATGTCAACCGTTCCTGAAGTTCTTGTTGCCCGCCATGCGGGAATGAAGATTCTCGGCATATCCTGTGTTACTGATGTAATTCATACCGGAGAGAAGACCCAGTCAGTAAGCCATGAAGAAGTCCTGGCGGTTGCCAATCAGGCAAAGCCAAAATTCATGAAACTAATGAAGGCGGTCTTAAGAGAAATACCTGCTTAATAAAGATATGAATCGCCCCTCACCCCATCCCTCTCCCCGGCGGGGAGAGGGAAAATTTTCTAAACATTCCGCTTCTCGGGGAGAGGGAACATGTAGAACATCCCAGCCCCTTTGAGGAGAGGATGTAGCGCCCGTTCCACGAACGGGCAAAGGCGAGGGGATTAAGAAACAACCGCATAAATGTGCAGGTGCGCTTGGAAATTAAATGAAAATCAAGTTAATAATACTTATCTTTTTGGCAGTCTTCTTTTTCTTGTCCGGATGCGGAAGCCGGCAGGCTCCTAAATTAAAAGTGGCAATGGTTACTGATGCGGGAGGATTAAATGATTATTCATTTAATGATTCCGCCCACAGGGGAATGATAAGAATCATGGAGGAGCTTGGCTGCGACATAAAAGTCGTGGAATCAAAAAAGGAAGAAGATTACGGGAAAAATTTAGCCAGCCTTGCGGAAGAGAAGTACGATTTGATTTTTGCCATAGGCTCGCTTCTGACAGAATCAGTAAAAAAAGTTGCGCCGGTGTATCCTAAGGTTCACTTTGCAATAATAGACGGAAATATTTCTGACATCCATAATGTTACCTGTGTCCTTTTTAGAGAAGAAGAGGGCGCATTTCTTGCCGGCGTCCTTGCCGGCTTGATGACCCGTACAAAAAAAGTGGGATTTATAGGTGGCATGAAGATACCTGTTGTGGAAAAATTTGAAACAGGCTACCGTGCCGGCGTTATTACGGCAAACCCTGAAATTCAAATATTGACGGATTACACGGACAGTTTCAGCGATGTGGAGAAAGGGCGTCAAATTGCCCTTTCTCAGCTTGAGAGGGGAGCAGATATTATTTTTCACGCTTCCGGCGGATGCGGAGAGGGAGTTATCGAGGCGGTTACCGGTAAAGGTTTTCCAAATTATGTCATCGGCGTTGATTCCGACCAGGATTCCATCTCTCCCAATCATGTTCTTACCAGTGTGATTAAAAGCTTGGATACGGCTGTTTTTGACACAACAAAGGATTTTATGGATGGAAGATTTAAATATGGTTGTATGTTTCTCGGCATCAAAGAAGGCGGGATTTCCTTAAGCCCTATGAAATATACTAAAGATATTATCGGGCCTGACATTTTAAAGAAAATTGATGTCATGAAAGATTTAATAATCAAAGGGGAAATCAGCGTCCCTTCCACTTTAAAAGATCTGGAAAATTTTAAACCGCCCGTGAAGTTTTAGATGGTGTTTATCGGGAATCCACTAACCCCTAACTCCCCTAACCCCTCTTTAGCAAAGAGGGGAATTAGTAAAGGGGGAGGCGGAGCAGAGGGATTAATAAAGGTGATTGGGAAATTGCAAGGCTAAACAAGGAGGATGAAAAATGGTTAGCAGACTGCCGGCGCTCCTGGGATTCATAATTATTTTAGGGATAGCTATTTTAATTTCCAATAACAAAAAGGCAATAAATTACAGGACGGTTTTCTGGGGAATATCCCTTCAGTTTGTGCTTGCCCTTCTGGTCTTGAAAGGTGCGCTGATTCAGGAATGGCTTTATCAGAATATTCCTTTCCTTAATTTCCGGCTGCGGTATTATGCATTGTTTGTAGGAGCTCAAATTTTTATTCTGGTTTTTTGGGGGAAGGCAATTTATGAAGCAATTCCCCGCAGGGCAGTGAACTGGGTGGCGGGGCTTCAGGTTTTGTTTGTAATTATCAAGTTCAACCTCCTTGAGAAATTTTTTAACGGCGCAAGAAATGTTGTTTCGGGAATTATAGATTATACAAACGAGGGAGCAACTTTTGTTTTCGGAAAACTTGCCGCTGAAACTCCCAGCATCGGCATGGTGTTTGCCTTCAAAGTTCTGCCCACCATAATTTTTATTGCTTCCATTTTTGCAATTCTTTATTACTATGGGATAATGCAGGCTATTGTAAGGTATTTTGCCAAACTAATGGTTCGATTTCTAGGTACAAGCGGCGCTGAATCTACATCTGTTGCAGCCAGTATTTTCATGGGACAGACGGAGGCGCCTCTAACCATAAGACCATTCCTGCAAAATATGACCCTGTCGGAGTTAATGACTATAATGACGGCAGGCATGGCACATGTCTCAGGCGGTATTATGGCTGCTTATGTTCTTGTTGCTCATGTAGACATAAAGCATCTTTTAATGGCTGTTATCATGACTGCTCCCGGTGCGATTTTAATGGCAAAAATAATGGTTCCCGAGGTGGAAACTCCAAAAACCGGTTCCGATGTTAGAGTCGAAGTTCCCAAGATGGATGTTAATGTTATTGATGCAGCAGCCAGGGGAGCCACCGAGGGAGGTCATCTCTGCCTGAATGTAATGGGAATGCTGATAGCCTTTATATCCCTGATAGCCCTTATAAACGGCCTTTTTGGCACTGTGCATAATGCCTTGTTCTGGTTAAGCAGCCATACCGGGGCGGGATTTTTCAATAATATTTTTACCGGGCTGGCGGGTGTTTTTCCCGAAAGCCTTCAGAAACTGCTGGGCTGGATTTTTGCTCCTCTTGCCTGGGCAATGGGAGTTCCCTGGCATGATGCAACTCAAGTCGGAAATTTGATGGGAATCAGGATGGTGCTGAATGAATTTGTAGCTTTCATGCAATTGGGACCCATGAAAGAAACTCTTGATCCAAGGTCCTTTATTATTGCCACTTATGCTCTATGCGGTTTTGCAAATTTCAGCTCCATAGCAATCCAGATTGGCGGAATCGGGGCTCTTGCTCCAAACAGGCGGCATGACCTGGCAAAATTAGGGTTAAGGGCAATGCTTGCAGGCACACTTGCTAATTTTATGACTGCAACAATTGCCGGAATATTGCTGTGAGGTGAAAAATGAGAATACTTTATGCTACGGACGGAACCGAAACTGCTCTTAATGCGGGAAAATTCATTCACAACCTGCCGGTTACAGAAGGCTCGGTGATTCACATCCTTACTGTAGTTCCGGGATATGGTGTTTCCAAGGACGGCGGGGGATATTATATAATGGAAGCAATGAGAGCTGAGCTGGATAAAGCAGCTGAAGCAGCCACTCAAAATATCCTTGACCTGAGCCGTAAAGCTCTTGAGCCCGCGCCGGCAAAAATTGAAACTCATGTCCGCACGGGAAATCCGGCTGAAGAGATTGTAAATCTTGCAATTGACCTTGATGTGGACCTTGTTCTTATGGGAGGAGATTTAATAACTGCATCTGAATCTCTTCTTTCAGGAAATATCTCTCTTAAAGTGGCAAGATATTCCGAAAAATCTGTTATAATTGTAAGATCCGGCAGCAGCAAAGCTGACAAGATTTTACTGGCTGTTGACGGTTCAGCATATTCTCATGATGCTGTAAGGTGGCTTCTTGATTTTCCCTTTGCTCCCGGCGCTCAGATTATTCTTCTTAATGCGGTTCATCATGCCGGAGCAATTTTTAAGAGCCTTATTCCCTTTGCAAAAAATCATTTTGAAAAAGTAATCTCTACCCTCCACGGCACCGAAAAACAGGAGTCTGAGAAGATTCTTGCAGAGGCTGAAGAAATACTAAAGCCCCGTATAAAGGAGATGGAAAAAATTACCAGAGTTGGAGAGCCGGCGGAAGAAATTATTGAGGCAGCCCGTGAAAGCGGGTCTGATTTAATCATTCTTGGCTTAAAAGGGGAATCTGCCATTTCAGGCTTTTTGCTGGGAGAGGTTGCAAGAAAAGTTGCAAGATATGCTTCATGTGCGGTAATGATAGTAAAAAGAACTTTAGAAAAGTAAGAAGGTGGATTTGGTGAAAAAAAATTTTGCAGTTGTTTTAGCATTAAGCATGATAATGGGATTTGCCTGCTCATCATCATCATTTGCCCAGAACAAAGATGAAGTTGTGGCTCAGGTCTCAGGCATTAAAGGAAAGCTCCAGGTTCAAAGAGAGGGCAAGAGTGCATGGGAAAATGCCTTTGTGAAGATGCCTGATTATCTTAACGACAAATTAAAAACAGATTCATCATCTGTTGCGGCGGTTGAATTCGTTATCGGCGGCCAGGTGGCAATTGATAAAGGAACCACCATTGAAATAACAGGCGAGCGTGAAGCCAAGGATGTTACAAAAAGATCGGGGTTAAAGAAGATAATTTTGAAAGCAGGTTCCATCTGGGCGAAGATAACAAAACAGCAGGAAGAACTGCAAATTCAAACCCAGGGCGGAGTTCTTGGAATAGAGGGTACCGAGTTTGTGGTGGAAACCCAGGAGAAAAAGGACACAACGGTTTACTGCCTTGAGGGCAAGGTTGCTTTCAAGACAGAGGATAAGGTTTATGAAGTAAGTGAAGGGCAGAAGCTTGTTGTTCCTTATCAGGAAGTTCCTGTGGTAACAAGCCCCGGCAAGGAGAAAGTAAGGATTGAATGTGAAGAGCGTCATCAGGAGATGTTTAATTCAATGGTGAAAGAAGTGGTTTATGTAGCTCTTGCTTATGCAGCGCCCCAGGCTGCGCCGTATGCAGGTCTGGCAATTGAATGCGTAACCGAGCCCAATGAAGCCGCCAAAAACATTGCTGCTGCCGCGGTAGAAGAATATGTGCCCTACGGCGGGATTCTGGGCAGTGTTATAAATAGCCAGCCTTCAAAGAAAAAACCGAAAATAGATTTTATCTGCGAATTAAGTCCCAGTGAAACGGAAGTTGAGGCTTTTAATCCTGATTTTGCCTGGGGAGCCTTTGAGGGAGCAGGTGGATATACCTTTGCCCTTGGAGATAATCCGGAGATGAAATACTGCATCTATATAAAAGAACTCAATGCAACTTCGTTTGCATATCCCCAGGATGCTCCAAAACTGAAATCAGGCAATAAGTATTACTGGAGAATAATTGCTGTTGATAAAGATAAAAAGCCCGTCAGCAAATGGAGCCAGAGTTATTTTACTATAAACGCAAAGGAGGAGGCAGTTTCAGCTTCTACTTCTGTTGAAGAACCAAAGACGCAGGAGCCGCTGAAGCCTTTGTATCCTGCAGGTGCCCTTGCCTCAGCGCCTGAAAGCCTGGCTTTCAAATGGAGTCCCATGCAGGGTGCAGCAAAGTATGTAATAACAGTAAGTTCCAGCGAGGATATGAAGCCTGTAATTTTATCAGAGACAATTGACGGGGCAGTTTCAGAATTTAAAGTTTCAGATAAATTTTTGAAGAGTTTGAAAAAAGGCATCATATATTACTGGCAGGTAAAGGCTCTGGATGGCAATGGCTCTCTTATGGGAAAAGCCGGCGAAACAGCTCCCTTTACAATTAATCCTTGAGAAAGATAAAAGTTCTGAATTTGAAAAAGAAAAAGCCATTATCCAAAGGAATAAGTTCTTTCCTAATAGCGTTCATTATTTCTTTATTTGTTATTTTTTTGTTCTTCTTTCCACCCTTCAAGAGGATAGAACTGTTTTTTTATGATTACCGCATTAACAGTTTTGGGAACCAGTCAAATCTTGACCCTCGTATTGTAATTGCCGGCATTGATGAACCAAGCCTTGCAAAACTGGGGCAGATGCCCTGGCCCAGGAATATTCATGGTAATCTGGTTAGAAACCTGACCCTTGCAGGCGCTGATGTTATAGCTTTTGATGTTCTGTTTACAACACATGACAGGATGAGCGGATTAAATGACAATGAATTTGCAAAAGCATTGAAAGAATCAGGAAAAGTTTTTCTTGCATCAAAAGCCGAGTTCAGCAAAAGCGGTCTCGGGGAAATAGTTGTTTCCAATCCAATAAAAATTCTTTATAATTCTGCAAAAGGTACGGGAACTATTAACTTCAATGCAGACATAGACGAAATATATAGGAAAGCCATACTTTTTATTGATATTAACGGCAGAAAGATTCCATCTCTTGATCTTCTAACCGCCTGCTATGCTTTAGGCTTAAAACCAGAAGATATAATTTATGAAAAAGACAGGGTTTTACTTGGTTCCGCTGTTATTCCGGTTGTTGACGGCAACAGGATGTTGATAAATTACTTAAGAGAAGGCGTTAGAACAGAGGGAGAGAGCACCACGGTCATTACCCCGGTGAGTTATTATAAATTTCTTAATCCTGATGAGCCTAAGAAGGTGAGAAACAAAATTATACTGGTGGGTGCCGCAGCCAGGGGACTTGACGATATTGCAAAAACGCCTGTTGGAGATAGATACGGCGTAGTAGTACATTCTAATGTCTTAAATACAATACTTCAGGGAAAATATATCATGAAAGCCGGATGGGGATTTGATGATGCTGCTGTTTTCATAGTGGCATTAATAATAGGGTTGATTTTGCCGAAATTTAATACGATAAAGGGTTCAATCATAACTGTTTTTGTTATAGCTTTTTATCTCGTTTTAAATATATTTTTCTTCAGCCGCGGCATCTGGATTGCACTTGCGGCTCCTCTTCTTGCAGGTGTTTTCACTTTTACGGGGGTTGCAGTCTATCAATTTCTGAGAACCCGCGGGCTTTTCGGGCAGTTTGTATCGCCTGAATTAGTGGATGAGATGCTGAAGTTTGAGGAAAAACAAAAACTGGGAGGAGAGGAAAAGGAGGTATCAGTTCTATTCTCTGATATAAGGGGATACACAAATCTTTCCGAGAAGATGAGTCCTGCAGAAGTGATGAAGCTTCTGAATGAATATCATTCAAAGATGTCCAGGATATTCATAGAAAATGACGGAAGGGTCTTTGATTACCAGGGCGATGCCCAGATGGTGGTTTTCGGAGCAGTAAAAGAAAGAAAAGACCATGCCCTGGCGGCGGTTAAGTCGGCTTTGCAGATGCAGGAAGCTCTCGAGGAAATGCGTAAGGAATGGAAGATAGAAAGGAAAGAGCTGTTTGAAATAGGCGTGGGAATATGCACGGGGATGGTGGCTCTGGGGCTGGTTGGTGCGGAAGAGCATAAACAGCTTGCCGCAATAGGTGATTCAACCAATGTTGCCGCAAGACTGCAGGGTTTAAGCAGGGAACTTGAAAGTCCTGTACTTATTTCAGAATCAACTTATCAGCCGGCAAAGGAGTATATAATCACAGACAAACTGGAGCCTGTGAGATTAAAAGGAAAAAGTGAACCTTTGCAGGTTTACCGGGTGAAAGGTTTAAAAAATTGAAGGGTTTATCGGATAAGCATAGAAGTAAACAAAAAAACTAAATTAAAGGGAGGTAGAAAAATGCCATTTAAAAAGACGCGCCTGAAAGGCGCAGGCGCAGTGGTAGCAATAGTCGTAATTCTTATACTTATTGTAATCGCTGCGGTTCTGGCTTTAAAATGGGAGGAGCTTTTTGTTTCACCCAGCCAGATAATGGATAAAGCCAGGGATAACATGTCAACTGTAAAGTCGGGTCATTTTGCCGGAACTTTGAATTTTGATGTTGCTTCCCAGACCGGCAAGCTGTCGTTTGACAGCGATGTTGATCTCAACAAGAGAAAGGACGGGGACTTCAGCACAAAACTTGATTTAACTGCCAATGTTATGGGAATGTCCGTAAGCGGCAAAGGTGAATTAATGGCAGTCGGCGACAACGCTTATTTCAAGGTAGATGATGTCGCCCTTCCTGCTGGTCCACAGTTTCAGCAAGCCTCAACAATGGTAAACATGATGAAGGGGCAGTGGTGGAAGTCATCCAGAACTACAATGTTCAAGCAGCCGCCTGAGTCGCAGGCAGTGGTAGAAAAAGTCCAGGGATTAATCAAAAACACAAGATTTTATTCAGAGGTGCAAAAACTTGGTGTCGATGAGGTTGATGGAGTAAGCTGTTATCATTACAAACTTACACCGGATCCTAAAGCCCTGGTCAATTTTGTTGCCGAGATTTCAAAGCTTGCTCCTGAAAGCCAAAAGACTGGACCAACCCCTGAGGAACTTGCCAAGGCTGAAAAAACCCTTACTGATGCTTCCAAGAATATGAACAT
>JAMDEM010000167.1 GCA_023486985.1 Bacillota bacterium | reverse complement strand
TGTGCGCATCATTCAAAAAGCTTCCTTCGTTGTTCCATTTTATATTTGCCTCAATTCCACGAATGGCTAAATTCATATTTGCAAGACGCCATGTTGTCTGGTTGCTTTCCTGTCCGTAAATTGAAATGTCTCCAATATTTCCGCCATGCTCCTGAACAAATTTCTCCGAATGTACAAACATCCCGCCGGAGCCGCAGCAAGGGTCAAGTACTCTGCCTTTGTATGGCTCAATCATAGCAACTAATAATTTAACAATACATTTCGGAGTATAGAATTGTCCGCCTTTCTTTCCTTCCGCATCCGCAAACTGCCCTAAAAAATACTCATAAACTCCTCCAAGAATATCTTTGCTTCTATTTTCTTTGTCTCCAAGCCCGATTGTTCCTATTAAATCTATTAACTCGCCTAATCTCTGTTTATCTAATGCGGGACGGCCATAATTTTTCGGAAGAACGCCTTTTAATGATGGATTGTCCCTCTCAATTGCATCCATCGCATTATCAACCAAGCCGCCAATTGTTGGTTGTTTTGCATTTTTCTGTAAATAATCCCATCTTGCTTCAGGAGGAACCCAGAAAATGTTTCTTGAACTGTACTCATCAGTATCTTCAGGATCGGCAAGCTTTTCAGGATCTCTTTTTAATTCTTCATAAACTTCCTTGAAAGCGTCAGAAATATACTTCAGGAAAATCAGGCCTAAAACTACATGCTTATATTCAGCGGCATCCATATTGCTTCTTAATTTATCAGCAGTAAGCCACAATTTCTGTTCAAAACCAAGATTTGCGCCATTAGAAGAATTTTTCGCCATACTAATATGCTCCTGTTTTTCAAAAGATTGCATCTCTTACATTACTATTTAATATAGTTTTGCAACAAATGCTTAATTCCCTTTGAAAGCCCGGATAAGAGAGGAGAAAAGAAGGGTGATTAATACATTTTGCAAAAAAATCTGTCGAGAAGATTAGGGACAAAGAGGGACAATATTACTGGACTTACATGAACCAAAAGACAGGCGTTTAAAATTCAATTCCAAGTCTTGCTTCAATTCCGCTGGAATAATAATGCTTTATTTCGCGCATTTCTGTAACTAGGTCTGCCGCCTCAATAAATTCCTGTTTTGCATTTCTTCCTGTCATTATCATTTCGACCTGTGCGGGTTTTTTCCGCATAATTTCCAGAACATCTTCAGCGGCAATTAATCCGAAGTCGACTGCCACATTGACTTCATCAAGAATCAC
The DNA here is from genome assembly GCA_023486985.1 of Bacillota bacterium. Classification (GTDB taxonomy): domain Bacteria; phylum Vulcanimicrobiota; class JAMDEM01; order JAMDEM01; family JAMDEM01; genus JAMDEM01. The sequence continues at coordinate 10,630 of JAMDEM010000167.1, read as the reverse complement.
CACATCATATTTTCCGCTTGAGATGATTTGCCTTGCATGCTGTAAAGCATCAGCAGCTCCGTCAATATCAATTTTTTCAGGATTTGCCTTATTAACGAACTCAGGCCTTCCAAATTGAATAATGGTGAAATCCGGGATTGATTTTATAGTTTCCAGCTCGCCGTAGTTGACTCTGCCTTTCATGAACTGGATCATATAGACTTTCAAGCCGTGTCCTGCGGCGCGAACCCCCAGTCCGATGGCCGCAGTTGTCTTTCCTTTTCCGTCGCCGGTGTAAATATGGATTAAGCCTTTCAAAAGTTTCTTTCCTTCCATTAAACTCTTTCCTGCAGATTCACATTGCTTTTTAAGTAAGTGATAATTTCTTCCGTTGAGGTGCCGGGACCAAAAAGTTTTCCAATCCCTTTTTTTTCAAGTTCTTCCATGTCTTCTTTTGGAATGATTCCTCCGCCGCTTATCAGAATATGACCGGCGCCTTTTTCCTTAAGCAGAGCCTGAACTTTTGGAAATATGGTCATGTGGGCGCCTGAAAGAATTGAAAGGGCAACCACATCCACATCTTCCTGTATTGCGGCTTCCGCAATCATCTCGGGCGTCTGGTGCAAGCCCGTGTAAATTATCTCCATGCCTGCATCCCTCAATGCTCTTGCCACAACTTTTGCGCCCCGGTCATGCCCGTCAAGTCCGGGCTTTGCCACGAGAACTTTTATTTTGCGATTGAAGACTCCGCAGTTTTTCTGCGGAGTATCCTTCCGCAAAACAAGCTTGCTTATTTTGCGCTCCATGATGACCTCCAAAATTTTTGAGATTGATTTGCAGCGTTTCGCTCGCCACCGATAACGCTTCTTGCAATGACAACTTTGCGAGGGGAGTACAAAGCGAGAACAACCATTTCCAGGCTCTCCCAGTTTAATTATAATTTCATTCACTCCCTTTTTTTTCTGCAGAAAATTTGATTTTGCTTATGAATTTCCCCGCTGCCGTAAATGGGTCAAGCTTCCCTTCCGAGATTTGTCCAGCCATCTTTTTTAAAGTTTTCCGGTTTTCAAGATTGCCCCATATTTCTTCTTCAAAAGAAGCCTTTACCAGCTCCTTGATTTTTTCTTCTGCCTGGAGAAGTCTTTTCTCTTTAAAAATTCCCGAACTTATAACTTGCTCCCTGTGGGCAAGAATTTCCTTGAAAATCTCCTCATACCCCCAGCCTTCGAGGCAGCTGCATCTGGTTACCGGTACTCTCCAGTTTTTATTTTCAGGATTGAGGTTAAGAACTTCTTCCACTTCTGATGCAAGCTCCATGGAGCCGGGCCTGTCGGATTTATTTACCGCAAAAATATTTGCTATCTCCATTAAGCCTGCCTTCATTGCCTGGATGCCCCCGCCTGATTCCGGCACCAGAACTACCACAGTGGTGTCAACGGCATTAACCACATCCAGCTCGGACTGGCCCACGCCGACAGTTTCAATGAATATCAAGTCCTTTCCAAAGGCATCAAGGACATCAGCCACTTCCTGCGTTGTACGCGCCAGCCCCCCAAGGCTTCCCCTTGTCGCCATGCTTCTCATGAAGACCCCTGAATCCTGGGTGACATTCTGCATTCTTATCCTGTCGCCAAGAAAGGCACCGCCTGAAAAAGGACTTGAGGGGTCCACGGCAATGATGCCCACAGAGAAATTACTTTTTCTTGCCTCCAGGGCAAGCTTCTCCACAAGACTGCTTTTTCCGGCGCCCGGCGGGCCGGTGATTCCCAGGCGGTAGGAGCGTCCGGTTTTTGGATGAAGTTTGGAAAGAATTGATGCTCCATGGCGCGATTGATTTTCAATAAGAGTCATGATTCTTGCCGCAGCAAGCCTGTCACCAGAGAAAAGGCGGTTTATCAAATTGTCTATTGCTTCTTTTTTTTGCATTTTAAAAAATTATCGGCTCTCTGTATACGCCGAAAACATCCTTTAAAGCCCGGGCAATTTCACCCAGGCTTGCATAAGCTTTTACTGCTTCAAGAATTACCGGCATGAGATTTTCTTTTGAGGAAGCCGCGTTTTTAATATTTTCAAGCGTTTCTTTTACCTTCATGTTATCCCTTGATTCTTTTAAAGATTTAAGCTCCTTTACCTGCTGGGCTTCAAATTCAGGGTCAATTCTAAGCAGCGGTATTTCAAGGCTGTCGCCTTCGGTATAATCATTTAGCCCCACAATGATTTGCTCTTTTTTCTCTACCGCTTTTTGATGGCTGTAAGCGGATTTTGCAATTTCCCTCTGGAAGAAACCTTTCTTTATGGCTTCTATCACGCCGCCCTGCTTTTCAATCTGCTTGAAATATTTTTCGCATTCTTCTTCAAACCAGCCGGTGAGATATTCAATGTAGTAAGAGCCGCCCAGGGGGTCAATGGTATCGGATACCCCGGTTTCTGACGCAATAACCTGCTGGGTTCTCAACGCAATTTGAACGGCTTTTTCCGTGGGAAGAGCCAGTGTCTCATCCATTGAATTTGTGTGAAGGGACTGTGTTCCTCCCAGAACTGCAGACAATGCCTGAAAAGCCACACGCACAATATTGTTTTCCGGCTGCTGGGCGGTTAAAGTGCATCCTGCCGTCTGTGTATGAAATCTCATCAGAAGTGATTCGGGCTTCTTTGCTCCGTATGCATTTTTCATTTTCTTTGCCCAGATTCTTCTTGCCGCCCGGAATTTGGCTATTTCTTCAAAAAAGTTGTTGTGGCTGTCAAAGAAAAAGCTCAATCTCGGGGCAAAAACATCCACGTCCATCCCGGCTTTCATGCCTGCCTCCACATAAGCCATGCCGTCAGCCAGGGTGAAGGCAAGCTCCTGAAGGGCGGTGGAACCGGCTTCCCTGATGTGGTAGCCGCTGATTGATATTGTATTCCACTTTGGAACTTCTTTTGAGCAAAATTCCATAATATCGGTGATTATCCTCATGGAAGGTTCTACCGGGAATATCCACGATTTCTGGGCAATATACTCTTTCAATATGTCGTTCTGGATTGTACCCTGGAGCTTTCTTGAAGAAACTCCATGTTTTTCGCCCACCGCTATATACATGGCAAAAAGAATTGAAGCAGGACCGTTTATTGTCATTGAGGTTGAAATTTTTTCAAGGGGTATCCGGTCAAAGAGCGTTTCCATATCTTTAAGGGTATCAATAGCCACGCCGCATTTGCCAACTTCTCCCAGTGAGTGGGAATCATCGGAATCATAGCCCATTAAGGTGGGCAGGTCAAAGGCAACGGAAATGCCCGTTTGTCCCCTTTCCAGCAGGAAATGGTATCTTTTGTTAGTTTCCCCGGCGGTGGCTAAGCCTGAAAACTGGCGCATTGTCCAGAGCCTTCCCCGGTACATGTTTGTTCGAACGCCGCGGGTATAAGGGAATTCGCCGGGAAATCCAAGTTTTTCGTCATGGTTAAAACCGGTGTTATCTTCCGGTGTATAAAGCGGCTCAGGATTCAACCCGGAAGAGGTTTCAAATTTTTCTTTTCTTTCTCGGGCTTTTTTATATTTTTCCTGCCAGGTTTTCTTTGATGTTTTTTCTGCGGAGCCTGAAATTATTACCATCCCCCTGTTAATTAAACGTAGCAGTAGATTTCTATTATTTCACATTTAAATCCTTTGCCTCCTGCATTCCTTTGAGGGAGAAAAAATAAGAATTTTAAAAGAGAAGGGAATTTTTAAAAATTGAATAATTACAGATGAAAGCTCCGCGGTTCAATATTCTGAGACATGGCTGACAGGGATAAAGCCCTTTCTTTGTCCAGATACATCAAAAGTTTTTTTGGCTTTATGATTTAATTAAAAAAGTCTATGAAGAAGGAGCAGGTTGTTGTGAAGTTTTTAAAAATTTCAGGCATGATATCCCTGATTTTTCTGGTGTTTTTCAATTCAGGGATTCCTTCTTCAGCTCTTACGGCAGACAGTTTTTCTCATCAGGGAAAATATCATTTAAGTTCCGGGAAACCCACCCCGCAAATTAAACGGGTGTCTGCTAATCCAAACCATTTATACCGGTACCCATACAAGCAAATGTTTCTACGCTCCGCAGGAATAGTTAGATATGCCGGAGGAAAATATGTTCCGGCGGCAGATCGCCTTATAAGGCTCCTGATAGCGAATACCTTCGATTTTGCTGTAGATGCATCACCTGCATACACCGAACTTGATCCCTGCGGCGGGAGGATAATTTACCTTAGCAAACAGCAATTTTTTAATTATGATAGTCCCGAAAAAATGACAACAAATACGGCTGTTTATCTTGCAAGCACCCTGGTTCATGAATTAGTTCATTATGATCAGCCGGGTGATATATTTAATGCGGATGAAGAGATTAAGGAGCCTCCGGCTTGCAAGGAAGAGTTGAAATTTCTCCAGGCTTTAATTGTTAATCATAAGGTAGACCCGCAAGTGAGATCGGAAGCTGCCAGGCTGTATAAAAGCGATAAGGAGGAGTTTACAAGCAAAGGATTTATTAAACCTTAAATGTGTAACAAACCACCGTCTGACAGAGGGAAAACCTTTAAATTTCAAGAATTTATCAGTACAAGTATTTCTGGAGTTGATTGTTATGGTAAAAGTTAAAGTCTGCGGAATTACCAATCTTAAGGATGCCAGGGAAACGGTGGAATCAGGCGCTGACGCAATCGGCTTCATCTTTGCCGCCAGCCCGCGCCAGATAAACCCCCTGGCGGCAAAGCAAATGATAGAACAGCTTCCTCCTTTTGTCTTTAAAGTGGGTGTTTTTGCCAACGAGAGCCTTATTAAGGTTAAGAGAATTATGAGCCTTTGCCACCTGGATCTTGTTCAGCTTCACGGAGAAGAAACACCTGAATACTGCGACAAGCTGTATCCCAAAGCCATAAAGGTAATAAGATTAAAGAGTGAAGACAGCATAAAAGTCATACCGGCTTACAAGGCTTCTGCAATTTTACTTGATTCTTACAGCCCCAATGAACTTGGCGGAACAGGCATTTCCGTTAACTGGGAGTGGGCTGAGAAAGCTAAAAGATACGGAATGCCCATTATACTTTCAGGCGGATTAAATCCCGACAATGTTGCAGATGCCATTGCAAAAGTTCAGCCTTATGCAGTTGATGTTTGCAGCGGCGTTGAGAAAAGCTTTGGCAGAAAAGACCCCGCCATGGTGAGGGAGTTTATCATGAGAGTAAGGGGAGAGAAGCAGAGGGAAGAAGAATAAATTTTTAAGAAGAGAGGTTGAATAATGCTCTGGCCCGATGAAAAAGGTCACTTTGGGGATTTTGGAGGAAGATTTGTACCGGAGACCCTCATTCCGCCTCTTGAAGAGCTGGAAAGGGTTTATTTGTCTTTAAGAAAAGACAAGCAGTTCTGGGAGGAGATATGCCTTCATCTTGAAGATTTTGCCGGAAGACCTACTCCTCTTTATTTTGCCGAGAGGCTCACAAAAAAATTCGGCAAAGCAAGAATTTATTTGAAGAGAGAAGACCTTAATCATACAGGCTCTCATAAAATCAACAACTGCATCGGACAGGCGTTAATCGCAAAAAGGCTTGGTAAAAAAAGGATAATTGCCGAAACAGGCGCGGGCCAGCATGGAGTGGCAGCGGCTACAGTCTGCGCCCGCTTTGGATATGAGTGCATTATTTATATGGGAGAAGAAGATGTTAAGAGGCAGTCCCATAATGTTTTTAGAATGAAGCTTCTGGGAGCAAAGGTTGTTCCGGTAAACTCGGGCTCAAAAACATTGAAGGATGCAATTAATGAGACTTTAAGGGACTGGGCGACAAATGTTCATAATACCCATTATATGCTGGGCTCGGTTGTGGGTCCCCATCCTTATCCAATGATGGTAAGGGATTTTCAGTCAATAATCGGGATGGAAGTAAAAAAGCAGATAGCCGACAAGGGAAGCAGGAATCCCGATTATCTTATTGCCTGCGTGGGCGGCGGAAGCAATGCCATAGGGCTTTTTTATCCTTTCCTTAATGACAAGGATGTGAAGATGATAGGCGTTGAAGCCGCCGGCTCGGGCATAAATACCTCAAAACATTCAGCCACTCTCGGTAAAGGCACGCCGGGCGTTCTTCACGGCTCAAGGTCGTATCTGCTCCAGGATAAATCCGGACAGATACTTGAAACTCATTCAATCGCCCCGGGCCTTGATTATTCAGGAGTGGGACCGGAGCACAGTTTTTTAAAGGACAGCGGAAGAGTAAAATATGAGTCAGTGACTGATAAGGAAGCTTTGAGAGGCTTTGAACTTCTCACTGAAACGGAAGGAATAATACCGGCTCTTGAATGTGCTCATGCGGTTGCCTATCTTGAAAAAATGATGAGCTGGCTTTCTCCAAAGGATATCGTGGTTGTCTGCATTTCCGGGCGTGGAGACAAGGATGTAAACATAGTTGCCGATGCGTTAAAAGGCAAGGCTTAAATTATATTGTAATAACACATACCCTTCTGCATTACCCTCTCTCGTGCGGGAATATGGGCTGGAAGAGAGATTTCCTCGCTGCAATTCATTGCGGAACTCAGAGTCAGGTCATTTTTTCTGCCCTGCCGCAGATTTATTGCAATTTAGTGAGTGGCTTTTAATATCGTGTTCTGTATAACCAGGGGATAATCAATAACTATGCGGTATGGTAAAAAGCCATGAATAAACTAATTGACAAGCAGGAAGATTTTTGATAACATATAAATAGTATATACATGTTTGATTTAAAAACATATAATTGCTATGAATATATCTGAAATGATAGAAACTTTAAACAAGTGGAATTTCTGGAACCAGAAGGTAGATACTGGCTTCAATCGTTCTTTTTATTTGGACAAATTAAACAGATACCTGAAAATGCCGGAAATTATTGCTTTAACAGGCGTCAGGCGTTCAGGAAAGTCAACCATTATTTTGCAGGTAATTGAGAAATTAATTGAAAAAAAAGTAAAACCAGAAAATACGCTTTATATTAATTTTGAGGAACCTAATTTTGCCGGCAATCTTAATTTGTCTTTTTTGGGAAAAATCTTTGACGCCTATTTAGAGTTTTATAACCCTCAAGGGAAAATCTATCTTTTTTTGGACGAGGTGCAATCGGTTGAGGGATGGGAAAGGTTTGCAGCCTCTCTTTATGACCGGAAAGTGAACATCAAAATTTTTATCACCGGTTCATCTTCTAAGTTATTAAAAGGAGAGATATCAACTTTACTCAGCGGGCGTTATGTTTCTGAAATAGTTTATCCTTTAAGCTTCCGTGAGTTCCTGGACTTCAAAAAAGTAAAATACACGCCTTTAGTCAAAACGCCGAATCTGTACAATTATCTGAGAAAATACTTAGAATTCGGAGGGTTTCCCAGAATAGTTATTGAAAACGACGAGTACAATAAAAAAGTTATCTTATCTGAATATTTTAATTCCATTCTGGAAAGAGATATCTTGCTCAGGCATAAAATTAGAAACACGAAAGATATTAAAGAAATTATCAGTTTTACTTTCACGAATATTTCCAGTCAAATTTCAAGTTATAAGATAGAGAAAAATTTTGGCATTTCCAATCAAAATGCAAGAAGATATTTTGATTACTTTGAAGAAGCTTTCTTGCTGCAGTTCATCCCGTTTTTTTCATATTCGGTAAAAAAACAGATATATAATCCGCAAAAAGTATTTTCCATTGACACAGGCTTGCGAAATGCTGTTTCTTTTAAGTTCAGCTATGATGCCGGAAAATTACTGGAGAATATTGTATTACTGGAGTTTTCAAGAAGAAAGCAAGCTGCCTATTACTGGGAAGGTAAGACAGAAATAGATTTTTTACTTAGAATCGGCCACCAGGTTTCGGAATTAATCAATGTTTGTTATTCTATAACTAATAAAGAGGCATTAGATAGAGAAATAAGGGCGCTGGAAGAAGGCTTGAAGGAATTTAAAAAAGCAAACGCTAAGTTAATCTATTGGGAAGGCAAGCCGGTAAAACATAAAAATATTGAGTTTGTTAACATTTTAGATTTTTTACTAATCCCTATTTAAGGAGAATTCTTCATGGCTGGAAAAAAAGAAATTCCCTCCATTGACAAGGTTTTTCTTGAACTTAAAAAGGAAAAGAGAAAAGCTCTCATCCCGTATCTTTCAGCCGGGTTTCCCGATGAAAGCAAATTCGTAAAAATTGCGGTTGAGATAGCGGAAAAAGGTGCCGACATGCTGGAGATTGGCGTTCCTTTTTCAGACCCCATTGCAGACGGTCCTGTAAGCAAGAAGTCATCTTTTGAGGCGCTGAAGAAAGGCGTCACGCTTGATAAAGTTTTTAAAATGGCAGAAGCGGTTCTTGCAAAAGCCGCTATTCCCCTGATAATAATGAGTTATTATAATCCTCTTTACGCCTATGGACTTGAAAAATTTGCCAGGAAAGCAAACCGCTCAAAAATTAAAGGCGTAATAATCCCTGATCTTCCCCTGGAGGAATCTTCCGAATTTGAAAGTTTCCTGAAAATGGAAGGTATTGATATTATAAAACTTTGCGCCCCAAATACAGATGAGAGCAGGGCAAAGCAGATTGCCGGAAAGACAAGAGGATTTCTGTATCTTGTTTCCGTTACCGGTGTTACAGGCTCAAGGGAAAAGCTGCCCGTGACTTTGAGAGATTCTATCTTAAAATTAAAATCAATGACTGACAAGCCTGTATGTGTTGGATTTGGAATATCAAAGCCAGAACAGGCAAAAGAAGTTGCAAAGTATGCCGACGGCGTTATCGTGGGAAGCGCAATAATAGAGCTTATCCTTAAAAACAGCCGGAAGCCTGAAGCAAAAGCGGGAGAATTTATCAGGGAATTAAGAGCAGTTTTGTAGGAGATTTGGTTAATGCTTATAGTGGTAATGAAGCCCAGGGTAATGGTAAAAGACATGGGCGCAGTGCTGAAAAAAATTGAGGACATGGGATACCAGCCGCACATTTCAAGAAGCGGCGAGAGAAATCTCATCGGCATAATAGGCGAGGGGAATGAGGAGAAAATCAAGGATTCCCTTTCTGTCCTTGAAGGTGTTGAGCAGATAGTCCCATTAAGCCAGCCTTTTAAGCTTGCAAGCAGGGAATTTCATCCTGAAGACTCCACAATCAACCTGGGCCCGGTTGTTATCGGGGGAGAAGAAGTTGTGGTGATGGCTGGACCATGCGCGGTGGAGTCCCGTGAACAGCTTCTTGAAGCAGCGGAAGCGGTAAAAGAAGCCGGCGCTAAGATATTAAGGGGAGGCGCTTTCAAGCCCAGGACTTCCCCCTATAGTTTTCAGGGGCTGGGGGAGAAGGGGCTTGAATATCTTGCCGAGGCAAGGGAAAGAACCGGCCTTTTAATTGTTACAGAAGTAATGTCTACAGGCGATATTACTCTTGTTGCAAGGTATGCCGATATTATGCAGGTTGGCGCCAGGAATATGCAGAACTACGCGCTTCTCCAGGAACTTGGAAAGGCAAGGCACCCCATTCTTCTAAAGCGCGGAATGATGTCATCAGTGGAGGAGCTTCTGATGTCAGCCGAATATATATTATCCAACGGCAATCCCAGGGTGATTTTATGCGAACGCGGAATAAGAACATTTGAGAAGATGACAAGAAATACTCTTGATATAAGCGCCGTGCCTCTCATAAAAAATCTTTGCCACCTTCCCATGATTGTTGACCCTTCTCACGCCACCGGGAAATGGGAACTTGTGGCGCCTGTTTCAAAGGCAGCCGTTGCCGCAGGCGCTGACGGCTTGATAATCGAAGTACATTCACATCCGGAAGAAGCTCTCTCCGACGGTCCCCAGTCTTTAAAGCCGGAAGTATTCAAGAAGCTTATGGAGGAACTGAAGAAAGTAGCAGCGGCAGTGGGAAGAAAACTTTAAGATGAAATCATCTTGGAAAAGGCAGGGATTTTGCGGTCGTTCCACATTCGCCAAGTTTTGTTAGCTAATCAATCCGCAAATCGCTCCAATCCTGCTTTTTTCTATTTCTTAATAGCTTTTTTTCCTGAAGATTTGACATCTTTTTTCTTTTATTATAAAATATTGCAGGATTTAGCACTCTAACAATAGAAGTGCTAAACCTGAAGTTTTTAATTAAATCAATTAGAAACTGATTAAGAAAAGGAGGTAAGAAAATGACCACAAAGACCAAACACAGCTTTAAACCCCTGGGAGACAGAGTATTACTTAAACCCATCCCTCAGGAAGAAGTATCAAAGGGAGGCATAATTATGCCTGATACTGCAAAGGAGAAACCCCAGCAGGGAGAAATAATTGCTGTTGGCTCCGGAAGAATTCTTGACAACGGCGAAAGAATTCCTATGGAAGTTAAAGAAGGCGACAAGGTTCTTTACGGCAAGTACTCGGGAACTGAAGTGAAGCTTGAAGGCGAAGAATATTTAATCGTCAGCGAAAAAGAGATTCTTGCAATAGTTAAATAAATTTTTTAAGGAGGTTTTAAAAATGGCAGCAAAGATGTTGCTGTATAGCGAAGAAGCAAGGAAAGCTCTCGAGCAGGGAGCAAATGCCCTTGCCAATGCAGTAAGAATAACACTTGGACCAAAGGGAAGAAATGTGGTCCTGGATAAAAAATTCGGAGCTCCCACCATCACCAATGACGGCGTTACCATAGCAAAGGAAATTGACATTTAAGATCC
>JAMDEM010000127.1 GCA_023486985.1 Bacillota bacterium | reverse complement strand
AGTTGCCGGAGGGGATACCATAAAATCATTCTGATCTTCAAAAGCTGTTTACAGGGCAAATTAAGAGGTCACTTTAAAAGAGGAAGGAGAAAAAAGAATGAATCTCTAAAAAATAGTTGACATTTTCAGAGATATCTCTTACTTATGAGGATGAGTCCGGAACATTTTCTTTGCCGCAAGCATGGTAAAACCATGTTTTCCATATTTAAATTTTTCCGTAATTTCTTTATTTATGGCACTTCTTGCATGATTCTGGATCAGTTAGATTACTTTTTGCCGGATTTGCATGGCAGGCTGAACAAGTGATTCCTTTAACTTCGTGCTTCGATTGTTTCCATTCCTTTACCACATCAGCAGTTATTTTTTTGTGACAAATTACGCAGGAGCCTTTGTAGGGGCAGCTTACTTTTTTTACTTCTTCTGCCGATAAAGGATTTAATTCAGAGATAGCCGCGGCAGTTATAATAATGAAGAAAACTAAAAAAAGAATAACCAGAGATTGCTTCGTCGCTTCGCTTCTCGCAATGACCACGCTTACTTCACCGATGATGGCTTCTTGTTAAATGTGGACATAAAGGCAATCCTATCTCTGCTACCTGAATGTGTAAGTTATTACTTTGAGCTACTGGCTAAAGACACTCCTGCTTCTGGAGCTCTTTTAGAAATTGAAAGAGTGCCTTTAAAATTCAGGTGCAAAACCTGCAGTCTTGAATTTACTATTGATAAAGACAGCCCGCCGCATTTTATCTGTCCTCATTGCAAAAATTCCGACCTTGAAATGATAAGCGGCAAGGAGCTTCTTATCGAGAGTATTGATGCAGAGTAGAATATCTTTCGTAAAGGGCTGTTAAGGATTCTTTTAAGCCCTTATGCAGCCGCTCAACATCTCCCTCTTTCCAGTTTTTTCCTCTTACAAAAGTTGTTTTATCATCCCGGTTATCAAATTTTTGAGTGGGAAGATAAATTGGTCCTCTATTCGAATCCACTTTCACAAATCCTGATTTATCGGAAACACTCAAAAGATAATTAATGTCATCGCACCCGTAATCATTCATCATAACATCTATGGGAACGCCGTGAGCAAGAATGCTTCCGGGGTCATTGGGGTCGGTTCTTTCAAAATTCTTTCTTCTGGATTCTTCCGGCGTTACCCAGACATAAAGAAGAGCTGACTTTTCAAGAATCTCAGGCTTTAATAAGCCCAGCGAGTATTCATATCCCAATGGAGGAAGAAGCGGCATTTCTGCTTTATCCGGTCCGCCCCGGGCAAATTCAATTACCACCGTTTTGCCGTCAAGGGTATCAGGATATTCCTTCATTTTTTTAACTACAATATCTCTTGCGTCCTCTTCAAGAGCAGAAGTAAAAGCTTTCCATTTTACACCATCAAGAAAGGGTTTATCTCCTTCAAAAAACAGGGGTTTTACGCCCAAAAGCCTTCGGGCATTATCTATTCTCTTTAGAAGATAAACAGAACAATTATCCAGGGGTATCTGTTTTTTAACCAGTAAATCATCATAATCTTCATTTAACAGGTGTATTAGAACACCCCAGGTAACCGGATCCATGAAAGGTTTGTCGGGAGAATGGAAAAAAACGCTTTTTTCTCCTGTTTTTTTCAGCTCCTCATCTATTCTCCTCATAAGATGGACATAAGGAAAATCATCAAGCTGTACGGTTTTGCCGATATGAAAATCCTCAATGCTTTTTTGATGGTCAACCTGGGCAAGATATTTTCTTATCTCCGACTTTCCTGAGGCTGGAAGGGCAAGCAACAGTAAGCTATCAAAAACTTTATTCATAAAAATCTCTCCTTTATTTTTTCTTTGCCTTAAATCTTTCCCTTACCTGGGAGATAAACATTAAAATTCTCTGTTCCCTTGAGCTGTCAACATAGCCGTCATAATCAATATTCAGGAATGGTATATTTCCGTGTTTTCTTCTTATTTCCCTTGAAAGAGCGCTTACTATGAGACTTGGCATGCAATTGAAAGGTCCGCAGCTTACAATGCCGTCAAGGTTCCTGCGGGCAAAGTCCTCCGATTTGCCCATGGAAAGTATCGCCTCGCCGCCAAAAAGTTTATTTACATATAAAGAGCCGTATTCCACAACTTCTTCCGGCTTAATCTCACCAAAGCCTTCCAGGCAGGGAAGGGCTGCTTCAAAAAGCTTATGCTCATCCCTTGAAGCAAACTTATCAAGAATATTCCTTTTAAAAGCATCGTTCTGATGAACTTTATCGCCGCTGTCTTCCCATTTTTCACGGGAATGAACGCCGGTTATGTAATTGGAATAGCCAAAGAACTCCGTCATCGGGGCAAGCCAGACTTCTGCTCCCTGGGATTCAAGCTTTCTCACAATAGACTGATTTGAAGGCTCATGGAGCCTGACAAAGAATTCTCCCACCACGCCCACCAGGGGCTTCTTTTCCGTGCTTTTCCTTACTTTTGAAAATTCCGCCTGCGCTTCCTTAATAATCTTTACCAGCCCTTTAAGATGAAGCCCCATAAAAGCCTTCATCGTTTTCCATCCCGTATCAAGCTTGTGCTCAGGCTTCATGATAAGCCTGCAAATCTCCTCAACATATTTTTGGAATATTTTATCGCTTTCACCCTTATCAAGCTCGTATGGCCTGGTATGATTAAGCATTTTCTCCAGTATGTCGCAGGTAAGCATGCTGTCCCATGCCATCATGGTAAAAGATGTTCCAAGTCCGCTGTCATTATTGTTGTTTCCGATTGTTGCAATATCAATGCCCGGGCGGATGGCATCAAAAACCATCCTTTGTATCATAAAATACATCCCGTACCGGCAGGGTCCGGTTGATTTGCCCTGAAAGAAAGCTTCCTTTTCAGGATTAAAATCAGGCGCGCTTATTCTTTTCAGCATATCTTCCGTGGTATAAAGCATCGGTATGCAGACATCGCCTGATATATAGCTTCTGGCAAGGCTTAAAGAGGGGTCCCCGGAGCGGGGAAGAACTCCCGCGTCAATGCCGTGGGCTTTAAGAAGGGCTACCATTATTTTTACGGCTTCGGACATATAAGGAACCCATATCTTTTTCTTTCCCTTTAACTGGCTCAAAGTCTTGTCACCTGTCTCAATATCTCTTGGAATAACCTTTTTGCTTCCCTTGATTGAACTAAGATATGCCTGAATTCTCGTAAGAATACCTGTATCTGAAGTATGCTCGTCTATCTGAACGGTGAGATATCCTGAACCCAGCATTTCCTTAAACATCTGATCAAGAAAGGCATCAGGCCCGCAGCCAAAATAAGTTACCACGAGTGCATGAAGATTTTTCTTATCTTTGATAAACTTTGCCGCCGCTAATTTTTTCTGTCCTTCCACTGCATAGACATTGGGAAAATGAGAATAGACATCATACTCCTCAACCGGAAAGAAATCCAGCGGTATAGCCAGATACCCTTCGTCACGGACTTTTTTGCCCACATTAAGGGTAAGCGCCTCATCATGGATGGCATAAGGCCTGCCCACTATGACAAAAGCCGCTTCATCTTCCTTTAAATTATTTAAAATTTCTTCGCCCCGCCTCTTTAAACGGGCGGTAAATTGATCCTGAACCTCAATTGCTTTATCAAGAGCTTTTTTGCATTCCGATGCTTTTTTCCCCAGCTCTTTTCCAACTTCAGTTAAAATCCGCTTAAGATGAGAATAACCCCGGTCAAAGAAAATTGCAGGTTTTAAAAACTTTACATTTTTACCTTTGATATCAAGAGCGGCACCTATAACATCCGGCGCAGACTGAACATACGGGCAGGTTACGCAGGTCTTATAGCCGCCGGCAGTATGTTTTGCCGATATTATGGCTGGAAGGAAAAGAAAATCCACCTGCCTCTCAAGCAGGTCGGCTGCATGGCCATGGGCAACCTTTATCGGGAAGCAAGGCTCGGCAACCACAACTTCCAGTCCCTTTGAGATAATTTTCTTATTGCTTTTTTCCGAAGGCACAACCTTAAAACCAAGTTCCCCGAAGAAAGCCTTAAAGAAAGGAAAATATTCGTTAAACATAAGTCCACGGGGGATGCCTACGGTTTTTGTCCCGGCTGGAGTTTCTTTTTGATAAATGTTTTCCAGCAAATCTTCCCTTTCTTTAAAAAGGTCGGGTAATCCCTCGCCAAGGGATTTCTTATGGGCGGAACTGTAACGGTCGCAGCGGTCTCCCTGGAAAAATTTTTCCCCTCCCACCTGGAAGAGATTGACACTGCACTCGTTGGCGCAATGCCTGCATTCAAAAGATGAAAGCTCATATTGAGAATCTATTATCTTCCGGAAACCTTTAAATTTTGGAGAATCAGCCCCTTCATAAGCAATTCTTGCAATTCCAATTGCGCCGGTAAGATGAGGATAAGGCGGCACAATTATTTTCTTTCCCAGCAGTGTCTCAAAAGCCCCAACCATCCCCCTGTTAAAGGCAACGGCTCCCTGAAAGGCTATCTTTTCGGCAAACTGCCTGTTTCTTACAACCTTTATTACATAGTTTTTTGCCGAAGCCATGCAGGCGCCGGCGCAAAGGTCTTCCACGGTAACATTATTCTGCTGATAATAAAGAAGAGCCGCCTCGGAGAAAACCGCACAGGTTGAATTAATCAAAGGCGGCTTTTTGCCTTTAAGCGCGTAATCTCCAAACTCGGTAATATCAATATTAAGATTTTTTGCATGCTTCTCAATTAATGCGCCTGTGCCTGCGGCACAAGCCCAGTTCATTTCAAAATCCGATATTATTCCATTGTTAAGCCTGATGTATTTCGAATCCTGCCCGCCGATTTCTATGATGCTTAAATCTTCTTCCTTAAGGAAGGTTGAAACGCCGCTTGCCTGGGCGGTTATTTCATCTCTCACGCAGTCAGCGCCGATAAAATATCCCGTGAGGTATCTTCCCGAGCCGGTAGTGCCGGCGGTTATGCTTTTGATGCTGTAGTCATTTTCCTGAACCTGGGCATTTATTGCCTTGAGAGTTTCTTTTACTGCCTCAATGGGATTGCCTTCCGTTCTCCGGTAATGACTTGCCAGAACCTTGTATTCTCCTTTGATATTTGCTATCAATGCCGCTTTGGTGCTTACCGAGCCTATATCCACGCCAAGAGCAGCAAGCTTTATTTCCGTCTTTGCAACGCCATCCGGAGTGGCTGACATTATATAAGAATTTTTGAGGTTAATGGCTAAAGTTGACTCATACCGGAACGGAATTTTTAATTTTTCTTTAACATTTCTGACAATATTTTCAAGAGTATCCTTATCTTCTGTTTTAAATGCCGCTCCCACTGCTCCGGCCGAAAGGTTGTATTCCGGTATAAAAATCTGCCCCTGTTTTAATTCAAGTTCTTTCTCCAGATATTTTATTATGCTCTTGTTAAGAGAAACTCCGCCTATCAAAGCTACCTTGCCTGAAAGATTTTTGCCCTTCCTTATGAGCGACTTGAAATTCCTTGCCACTGCCTGATGAATGCCGGTAACAATTCTCTCTTTGGACGTTCCCTTCTGGTAGTGATGAACAACATCAGATTCGGCAAAAACAGCGCATCTTCCGGATATGCCAGCCGGGCAGTCAACTTTCATTGCAACTTCGGCAAATTCTTCCATGGAATCATACTTAAGCCTCTTATGCATGTATTCAAGAAAAGATCCCGTGCCGCCCGCACATTTACAGCCGTGAATGGCATCTTCAAGAAGAAGTTTTCCCGATTCGGGAACATGGTAAAATGTCAGGTATTTCTGGGTTTCCGCACCCATTTCTATTATGTGTCTTACGTCAGGGAAAAATCTTTGTATTGTCTCGGCAATTGCATCAATTTCATTTACATAGCTTAAATTTAAAATTTCAGAAACATTCCGCCCCCCTGAGCCGGTAATGCCTATATAAACAGCGTCTTCAGAAAGAGTAGGTTCTTCCGCGAAAATTTTTTCAAGGATGGAGCAGAGCTTCTCAAGAGGCTTTCCGCCTATCTTCAGAGGCTTTAATTCCCTTATGGAAGAACCTTTTATTTTGCGATCGAATACCCCGCAGTCATCCTGAGCATCGCGAAGGATCTCGGATTGAGATTCTTCCCCTTCGCTTTGCTCAGGGTCAGAATGACAGAACCCAGCCCTCTCAGGCAACTCCTGCCGCAAAACAAACTTGCCCGAAGGGCTCCCCTGCAGTCCTGCTGCAGGGGAGTTTATAACGACAGTTTTTATTGTATCCGAGCCTATATCAATGCCGATTCTCTTCTCCAAAAAACAACCTCCTGAAAATTCTTTCTTAACCCGGCTTATTCATGAAATAGCAAAGCTCTCAGGGCCGCAAGCCGGGTACATTATTAAATTTCAACACCTGCTTCTTTCATTATGATTTGAGCCATCTTTCCGGCACCGCCAGCCGGGCCCATTCTCTGCAGTCCTGTATTTTTCATTTTCTCATAAACCTGCGGGTTGTCAAGGATTTTTTTTACTTCCAGAAAAATGCTTTCATAATTCTTTTCCACCACAGATAGGGAATCTCCCAGAAGTCCTTTCTGGCGGGCTCTGTACCATCCGGGATTTTTTTTCCCTTCAGAATCAAAGGATACAACCGGCTTGCCCAGACCTGCCGCCTGCTCATTGCCCGTGCCTGCCTGCCCGATAACAATAACCGATTTTGAAATAACATCTCCAAAACAGCCTTTGGTGAGCAAAATGGATTTTCCCGATTTTTTTAAAAGACCGCAGTTTCCTGAGTTTAAATTATTCCCCGAATCAAACTCCCATCCGTCCATGGCAGATTCTTCAGCAATTTTTTCAATGCTTGTGGAATCTGCAAGGGCCGCAATGAAAGAAAAATTTTCATCATCAAGATGCTCCACAGATTTGAGAATGAGTTGAAAATCGGCATAGGCTTCATCCCTGCTTCCGGGAAGAAGACCGATTACTTTTGACGAAGCGGGAATCCCAAAATCTTTTCCCGTTATTCTCATGCAGTCCATCATCGCATTGCCAACCCACCTTGCATCAAGCGATTCTTTTCTCAGGCTCTCAGCCGTGGTTTCATCCCTTACAAGGGCAACTCGGCAGAATTTTTTTAAAAGTTTTACTTCCACCGGCGAATAAGGATAATAGTAATTTGACTTTGCCGTACCCACAAAGACTAAGGGTCTTCCGGCAAAAAGTCCTGCCATGACAACCGGAAATAAATCTCCTACTGCCACAACACAGGAAATTTCCCGCCTTATTTTTTTTATCGTCTTTATCTGTTTAAACAACAGGCTGCCCAGCCCTGCAGCCATATCTTTGAAAATATTTTTCCAGTTGGCGGGAATCAAACCTTTGCTTGGCATATCGGCAGAAGGTCCAATAATACTGATATCGGACGATTTATAAGCTTTTCCATCTCCCACCAGGGGCAGGGCAAAAATCTTCAACCCCGGAAACTTCTCCAGTATCTTCTCCACAATGCCCGAAGCTATTGCATCCTCTCCGTAGCCGTTGCTTAAAAATAAAATTTTTACTTCGCTATTTTTCATCTTTTTCTTTTACCGGTATAAGAAGACTCCTTACATCTTTTATCTTTGCCGGAATGTTTTCCGCATTGAACTCAATATCAATTTTACCCAGATAATTCCCGTAACAGCCAGTCTGGAAGATAAAAGTATTTCCTGCCCTGACAAAGTTTTTCAAAGTGGTATGGCTGTGTCCTCCGATTATTAAATTTATCTCCGGGATTTCTCTTGCAAGCTTCTCGTCGTCTTTCAAACCCAGGTGCGACAAGGCAATTATTAAATGAACTTTGTCTTTTATCCGGCTTATAACCTTTAAAGCAGCTTCCGCCGGTTCGAGAAACTGAAAACCCGTCAGTTTCTTCCAGATTGATTTTTCCCTGAACTGTACCGGTGTAAAACCTATTAATGCGATTTTTGCCCCGTCAATATTTTTTATTATGTACGGAAGGATAAGGGAATTTATTATGCCTTTCAGGTCAACTACGTTTGAGCAAAGCAGTGGAAAATTAACCTGGGATACTCTTCCCTCAATGACTGATCTTAGATAATTAAATTCCCTGTTGCCGATTGCCATGGCATCATAGCCAATGGCGCTCATTTTATCAAGAATTGGCTCGCGGAACCTGAAGACCGTATTGCTGCCGCCTATTGCGTCTCCTGCGTCAAGAATAAGAGTATGGCTGTTTCTTGAAAGAGTTTCAAGATAATCAAGGGGATAAAAGCGGTTGTGGAGATCATTGGTATGAAATATTGTAATTCTCACGTTATCCTCCGCTTATCTTTAGAGCCATGAGGATGCACATAATGACAAACATCACAAGGGTATGGCTTTCTGCCCTGTAGATTGTCTGCCATTTGAAAGTCCCCGTCCTTTCGGGATAAGGAATAAACCTGGGAAAAATTCTCGGCACAGATTCGGAATACTTTTTATATGTTCCGCCGAAAGCTTTTTGCAGGTAATCCTCTTCCAGGGGAATTATGGTGCCGTAAACACCCCCGTAAAAAACAGGCAGAAGAGCCAGCATAATAACTCTAACCGGCAGGGATACCCCTCCTATCGCCATTATGCAAAAACCAATGCCTGTAATGAAGTTTCCGATATAAAGCGGATTTTTAACATAAGAATACGGACCTGCAGTAACAAGCTGGGCGGCTTTAACTTCCCCTTCTCTTGTGGTAGTGCCGGCATAGCCCACTCCCCATATTCTTATGACTTCCCCGAGCAGGGCAAGTAAAATTCCTGTTGTATAAGAAAGCGGCGTAGGCTTCCCCAATACAAGTATGAGAACTGCCAGGGGCACAAAGATATAACCGCGGTATTTAAAAACCACTTCTCTCATTCCTGTACCTCTCCTTTTCCAACTGAGAGAATTATTTCAGCCATTTTCTCTGCTGCGCCATTGCCTCCCATAATGCCTTTCAATTCAAGAGAAATTTTATTGCGGCGGTCCTTGTCTTTTAAAAGCTCTACAGCCACATCAGCTATCTCCATTGAATCTTTTTCCACTCTTATTTCAGGAACTATCTCTTTCTGGGCAACCTGGTTTGGAATTGCCGTAAATTTTATTTTTTTAAGCATCGTATGCATAAGTTTTCTTTTAAAAGGCGCGCAGAAGGGCAAATTTCCTATCAGTCCCCCCATCCCGCCTCTTGGAATTTTTGCCCTCCAGGTAGATGCCACAATCATGGGTCTTTCAAGAAAAGCAATCTCAGCCGTATTGGTGCCGGGGATTGTAAGCACCAGATCGGAAAGATTCATAAGATCATAGCGGGAATCCTGAACAAGGTTAATTAAAACTCCTCCTTCGGTAAGAATTTTTTTTCCGTTTTCTCCTACTTCAATTCTTCCAGTCCTTCCCTTGATTCCCATATTCTCAGAAGAAGAAAGGCATTCTTTTAAATCATCAAGGCTTACGAAAGGAGATAAGCCCAGCATAAACTGAATCCCGGGGATGGCGCTTGCAATCTCTTCAGACACTTTCAAAAAAACAGGAAGACTTTCCTTTACATGATAAAGACGGCTTCCCGGAAAAATACTTACCACCGGAATAGAAGAATCAAGATTCCATTTTTTAAAAGCATCTTCACGGTTAAGAGCGGGTTTTACTCCCTCTACCATAAGATTCCCCACGATTTTTATTTTCTCAGCCGGAACTCCTTTGGCAAGAAGCAAATCTTTAATTTTCTCATCAGCAACGCATAAAAATTTAAAATATTTATTCCATGAAGTAGCTCTAACCGTGTAGGCAACCGCAGGAAATTTAAGCCGCCACGAAGCCCAGACAGCATGCCAGAAATCTCCGCCCAGAAAAGCTACCACTCCTTTTTTTGACGGAGTATAGCGGGGAAGAGGAAAGCCAAATAAAAAGGCAAGAAATTCAGAAGGCGAAATCACCACATCTACGCCTGTAAGATTGCCGGCAATCTCCTTCTCCCTGCCGCTGGCATAAGGACAGGGCACAAGCATGACAACAATTTTTGCCCCGGGAGCTTTAAGTTTCAGTTTTTCTGCTGTTACTTTAACCCACGAGGAAAGCTCTCCGGGGCTGTTGGTTATGATAACAATATCCATTTACTTTCCCCCAACCGTCTCAAGCACAAGATTTGCAACTTTCTCCACAACTCCGCAACTGCCTAATTTTTCTCTCACATTCTTTAAATCTGCAATCATTGCCTTTCTTTTCTCGTCATCCTTTAAAAGCTCAATGGCTAAGGATGATATAGCTTCAGGGGTTACCTGATTTTGAAGAAGTTCCGGCACCACTTTCTTCTGAAGTATTAAATTTGGAAGTCCTGCATAAGGGATCTTTACCAGCAGATTTATCAGAAACCAATCCGGTTTTGAAAGCTTGTAAAGGAGAATCATTGGAGTCTGAAAACAGGCGGCTTCAAGACTTGCAGAACCTGAAGCCATTATAAGAATGCGAGAAACTTTCATAACTTCCTGAGCCCTGCCTGATACCAGATGAACCGGCACCGGTGAGTCTTTTATTTTTTCTTTAATGTATGATTCAAATACAGGCAAAGCCGCCGGCAGAATAAATTCAGCGCCGGGAAGTGCTTCTTTTATCTTTGCCGCTGCTTTTAACATCGGAGGCAGGAGTGTCCTTATTTCCTGTATTCTGCTCCCCGGCAGAATACCGATAACCGGATTAACATTAACAAAATTAAGCTCTTTTAAAATATCCTCACCCTTTGGAATTCCATCAAGAATATCCACAAGAGGATGGCCGAAATAAGCTGTCTCTATGCCGGCTTTTTTATAAGTTTCTTCAGTAAAAGAAAAAACCGGGACTATTTTATCAACGCACCTGGCGATATTTCTTACCCTCTCAACTTCAGTTGACCAGGCGGAAGGAGGAAAATAATATATCGTTTTAAAGCCCATGGATTTTGCAAATCTTGCCAGGCGTAGATTAAGGGAAGGAGTGTCAACAAAGACAACCACATCAGGATTTTCCCTTACAAGCATTTTTTTTAGATTATTCATCATCTGGAAAAGAACAGGAATCTTTCCAAGAGATTCCCATATGCCTATAAGCCCAAGACTGGTGGTATCATAGATTAGCCTCACCCCGGCATTTTTCATCTTGTGCCCGCCGGTGCCGAAGATATCTATTTCCGGCTTCTTGTTTTTAAGCGCTCTTGCCAGAATTGCTCCGGTCAGGTCTCCCGAAGCCTCACCGGCAAGAATAGCAATTTTTTTACTCATAAATCATCACTTTTACAGGAATTTGATCCACACGATAGGGCAACACATGCTTAAAAGACGCTGTGTCATAATCACTTTGTCACTGCGGGGTCATTGAAAATGACCGTGGCAATCTAATTACGGGATTGCTTCGCTCTCAATGACCCAAGAATTTCCCCCTCACCCCATCCCTCTCTCCCAAAGGGGCGAGGGGCTGTTTCAAATTCTCTCCCCGCCGGGTAAGAGAAAAAAGGTGAGAGGCTGCGGCACAGCCTTGTTATTTTATAAGAATTCCCATCCTGGATGGATTCTGAAGGAAGCGGAGGAGATAATCTATTTCAGGACCCGGCTTTATATTTTTCTTTATTGCCTCAATTGCCTGGGAAAGATTTAATTTTGAATCGGTAAAAAGATTGTAAGCCTTTTTAATATCCATCCTTACCTTTTCAGAAATATCTCTTCTTCTCAAGCCCCGGGCATTTATGCCGAAAAGCCTTGCCGGCTGTCCGTCAGCCATAACAAAAGGCGGAATATCTTTGATAACTTTTGAATATCCTCCCACCATGGCAAGCCGCCCGATTCTGCAGAACTGATGAATCCCCGTAAGCCCGCCCAGTACTGCCTGGTCCTCAATTTCCACATGGCCGGAAAGGCCGGAATAATTTGCGATAGTAATGTTGCTTCCCAGAATGCAGTTGTGAGCTATATGAACATAAGCCATCAAAAG
>JAMDEM010000190.1 GCA_023486985.1 Bacillota bacterium | reverse complement strand
GGCGATTTTGTGGATTCAAAACTAAAGGTTACCGTATTTGATGTTGCCTATGAAAGGAACCTTTATTCCTGGGATGAAGGCTACCTTAATTTCCTTGCCGGAGCCGGTATTCATACCAAAGAAGGCTGTCCTGATTGCTGGGCGCGCTACTATTGCAGCGGCGGATGCCATGCCAATGCCCATCTTTTTAACGGCAGTATCTTTCGCCCGTATGATATAGAATGCAGGTTAATGAAAAAACGGCTGGAATGCTCTCTCATGATCAGGGCGGTGGATGGCTTAAAATAGCAGTTAAGAAGCGGCTGAATAGAAGCCTGTAATTTTAATACTGGTAGTCAATGGTCAGCACCGGACCCTGATAAAAAATATCAAGGTTGCTTCCCGAGTTGTCTCTTCCGTAAAGCCTCAGATACCGGTAATCTGCGCCTATAGACCAGCCCGGCAGGACAAAGTACTTTATGCCGAAGGAATAATCCTGCACACGGGACTCTCTTCCTGCGTTTGAATAATCAAAGTAAACCAGCTTTAATTTTCCCTCCAGCCCGTCAGCAAATTCATGGGATGCCACCAGCCCTATCTCGGGCAGGGGTGAATTTAAAGAATGATGCACCGCAGTGCCCATTGTTTCGTTGAACATATTGAAATCTATGTTGGTAAATTTCACTCCGGCAAGGAAATTAAGGTAGCCTTCATCCCAGGAATAAAGGTTCCTTTCATAGGCAACATCAAATACGGTAACCTTTAGTTTTGAATCCACAAAATCGCCGATTCTGAAAGGAACATTTTTATAGGCAAAGTTCCTGCCCATGGTTGTCTGTCCCTGATTTTCCATGGTAAAGTAAGAAACGCCGATGTTGTTCTTTTCATTCCATGTCCATTTTGCCGTGAAAACAAGAGGGCTTTTATTGTTCATGTAAAGATCGGTTGCGAAGTCAACCGAGCCGGTGGGCGAGCCTGCACTTCCACCAACTAAAGTAAACCACCATGCACCGGTGTAATCATAAGAAACGTCATCCCAGAAGGAATAATCAGCCGAGGCAGTATTGTAAGAACTAAAAAAAACCAGCATGCTTAAGAATAAAATAACTAAATTTTTTCTCAAAACAAGCCTCCTGATTTTACCTTTGATGAATCAAAGGAAGTTCTTCCTTAAGTTTGCTTAAACTTATTGCTTCGCTGGGAAGATCGTTATTCAGAACTTTATTGTGAATCGCCTTGAAAAAGAAATACCAGTCTGGATGAAGGTCGCAGGTTAAATCCAGGTCATCTGTTTCCACGACCAATTTGGGATGGGGATATTCACCAATCCATTCTTCGTATGCGCCACTCAACTGCTCAAGGTATTCCCGGTCAATGTCTTTCTCCATCTCCCTTGCCCTCCTGGCAATGCGGTAAACAAGAGTATCCATAGAGGCTCTTAAATATATCATAAGATCCGGCGGCTTTAAAAGCCCGGTTAGAAGTTTAAAATGAGGAAGATAAGTGCGCTTGAATTCATCATCATCCATGTCTCCCCGGATGTTTAAGACTTTTGCAAAGATGGCATCTTCGTAAATGGAGCGGTCGGCGATAATATCTTTACCGCTTGAAACCATTTCATAATGCTTGTTGAACCTGTCCCAGAGGAAGAAAGCCTGAGTTTTAAAAGAGTACTCCTTTGGATTTTTGTAAAATTTTTCCAGATAAGGATGGCCTTCAACGGTTTCAAAGAGAGGTTCAAAGCCTGTAATCTGGGAGTAAATCCTGGTGACGGTGGATTTCCCCGCGCCGATTGGACCGCTTACAATAATGAACATAGATTATGACCCCCTGAGTTTGATGATACCTTAAAATTAAACTTTTAAATTTGTTTTCCTGCAACCGATTTTTTCAATTTTTTTGACCGGCCGGTAATGCTTTATTTAGTGCATATTCAAGCCTTTTCAGAATTCTTTCTTTACCCAGCAGGGGAAATAATTTTGCAATTTCCGGACCGTGCAGTTTGCCTGTTGATACCGCTCTTACCGGCATGTAAAGATCTTTGCCTTTTTTGCCGCTGTTTTTTTGCACCGCCTGTATCAGGGATTTTAAATTGTCTGATGTAATTTCAGGAGAGGCTTCTATCTCTGCCTTAAAGGCGTCAAGCACAATTTTTGATTCAGGTTTTGACAGAGTTTCAAAAGCATCAGTCTCGAAAGCAAAGTTTTCGTCGGCTGAGGGCAGAAAGTCTTTTGCAAGATAGACAAAATCATCAAGAGTGAAGATGGACTCTTTAAGCATCGAAACAAGCTCTTTAAGCAAATTGAAAGCTTCGGATGATTTATCAGCTTCTTCAAAAAATTTCCAGTCAACGTTTTTTAAATCAGGATTGTTGTTTAAATATTCGTGGTAATCAAGAATGTAGCTCAGAACAGTTTCGGCAAGTTTTTCCTCTTCCATCTCTTTTATGTAATGGGCGTTCATCCATTTTAATTTAGTGATATCAAATACTGCAGCATTAAGAGCCACGCGGTCAAGGGAAAAATTTTCAACTAGTTCTTCAAGGGAAAAGAACTCCTGTTCACCGTGCGGCGCCCATCCAAGGAGGGCAATATAATTAAGGATTGCCTGCGGTAGATACCCTTTTTCCCTGAATTCACCCACTGCCGTTGTGCCGTGCCTTTTGCTGAGCTTGGTATGGTCGGGTGCAAGAATCATCGAAAGATGGCCAAAGGAGGGCAGTGAAAAGCCAAGAGCTTCATAAAGCATCATCTGGCGCGGAGTGTTGTTAAGGTGCTCATCGCCCCGTATTACATGGGTTATTCCCATGGTAACATCATCAACAACGACGGCAAAATTGTATGAAGGCGTGCCGTCGGATTTTAAAATAATAAAGTCTCCGCTTACCTCCTCGCCTTTGAAAGAAACTTTGCCCTTGACCATATCGTCAATGATTATCTGTCCTTCTTTTATCTTAAACCTTATGGCAGGCTTTCTTCCACCGGCTTCAAGCTTTTTGATTTCTTCTTTACTTAAATTTCTGCATTTGCCGTCGTATCGGGGAGTGCGATGCTGCGAAAGGGATTCCTCGCGTTTTGCTTTTAATTCTTCTTCGGTGCAGTAGCAGGGATAAGCCCTTCCTTCATCAATAAGCTTCCTTACAGATTCCAGGTAAGAATTAAGCCGTTCTGACTGCCGGTAAGGTCCGAACGGTCCTCCGGTATCGGGGCCTTCGTCCCAGTCCATTCCCAGCCATTTCATATCTTCCAGAATTTTTTCTTCTGATTCAAGCGTTGAGCGGTCAATGTCGGTATCTTCTATTCTCAGGACAAAGATGCCCTTTGCTTTTCTGGCAAAAAGCCAGTTAAAAAGAGCAGTTCTTGCCCCTCCGATATGAAGATAACCGGTAGGGGACGGTGCAAATCTAACTCTGATTTTTTCTGACAAAAAATTCACCCTTTTCTTTTATCTCTTCCAGAATTGCCAACCTGGAGACTCCCTGGGTGGAGGTGCCACAATTTTATTAAGATACCACCACCAGTGAAGTTTTGGGGGATCGTTAATAATCTGATACTGCTTGAAGTTATTATATCCTATTTCCTTGACGGCTATGGCTGCCCTGGCTCTGACTACGTTATCAAGTCCGGCAACTCTTTTCCAGTAAGGTTTAAGGTCAATGTCCGCTTCGGGAGCAAGCTCTCGCAGTGATTCCTCAATCTCATCGCGGTAATACAGCATAAGAGGAGCAGTGTACCCGTTGCTTCCTATGTTGTTTACATATTTTTCATATTCTTCAAGAACTTCTTCCAGATAATCAAGTTCTTCCTGAATTTCAGGATCCAAGATTTATTCCTCTTTCAATTGTCCCATAATTTTGTTTTTAACTAACTCAATAACCAGATTTGCCAATTTTTGGGCATTTTCGCACTCCTCAGGATTATCAAAGAATTCAGCCGGAACATTTCCTGCTAAGCCGTTAGGATAGCGGGTGGGAATATAATACCTGTCTAAATTCTTAGCTGACTTTACATTCTCGAAGTCTTTATCATAAGCAATGACAATACCTAGGAGGTCTTTTACAGAATGTGTTAAAAGCGCTTCCTCGTCTTTTAAAAACAAAAAGGCTTTAAGCGCTTTTTCTGTTGCCTGCTGGTAAAGGAAAAGTGCAAGATAAAATCTTTTCCTTTTCTCAAGCTCAAAGGCATCGTCAAATTCGGTTTGTGCCTGGGCAAACCAGTTTTTTGCCTCAGTTTTTTTATCCTTTGTCATAAATAACCCTCCCGGTTTTTACAGCATGCCGGATAAAGCTGCTGGTTTCTATCTTCGTTTTCAATTCTTCTTCAGTAAAAGGCAAAATATCAGCCGGTACTTCCGTATCAACTTTATCGTGAATCTCTCTAAACCATTCCTTTCCGTCCCTTGTTGAAGGCATTATAGCAAGAATGTCTAAATCACTCCATCTTTTAATGACGCCTGAGGCAAAAGAACCGAATACAATTATTCTGAGCGCTCCAAGTTCTTTTAGTTGTTGGATAATTCCTTCAAGGGCGTGTTCTAACTGCTTCTTTCGAACTGTTCTTTGTGTTTGAAGTTTTTCAAAGGTAATTGCCATTTTATTTATCTTTCCTCTAATGACACCTCAGAGAATTTATCACTTTCATTATTTCAGGCTTATTAGCCGGATCGGGATACATAAAAATAAAAAAGGCTTTTTTTTCTGTATTACAGTACCATGCATCTAAAAGGACAGGTGTTTTTTCTTCATCGAGAGCAAGACTCCCTTTTAAACGGAAAACAGGATGACCCACGGGAGAATTTTCTTCTCTGGTTACTGATTCAACTTCACCTTTTTGATTGATGAAGCTGGAAAGTTCATTGAATTTTTTCCTGGCAAAGTCCTCGTTTATACTTGAAGGATCTCCGGTAAAAATACCCCTTCCTGCAAATACAATATGCTGCATGTCAGGAGCGGTATAAATTGCAAATTCAGGATTTGAAATGTTTTCTGCCCATTTTTTTGGAATGCTGCCTTTAAGATATACCGGTTTTGAAATTGTTATTTTGCTTGAATGGCAGTTAAGAGCCGATAATTCATTCTTTTCAATCTTCCGGAGATTTTCTTTGTCCGCCGTAACTGCAAGCCGCATGACTCTTTTGTTTTCCGGGCAATACCAGTAAAATAAGCAGCCCTCTATTGTGCCGGAAGAATACTGTATAATAAAATTTAATTTTTTTGCATCGTGTCCTGAGATTGCAACCTGTTCTTCAGAGCCTTTGGGCATAAATTTTCCACCGGTTTTTAAGAAAGAAGAAATTATATTTTCCGCGGAATCCCTGGCTTTATCCCATTCCTCCTTTTCCGGGGGAGGGGCAACTTCCCAGGAGATAATAAACATGCCGGATTTTCCGTCCTGCAAAGCTATTATGCCATAGGTACTGTCATTGACTTTTTCTATTGTCTGCCATTCGGGCAGAGGAAGTTTTATGCCTGCAATATCATTTGTTTCAAAGGAAAGTTCAGGCTTATAAAAGTAATGCTTCCACAGAAGAAAGCAGGCTGCTGCAATAATAATAAGCAATAAAACTACAAGTGCTTTTTTTTTCAAGATTTACTGCCTTTCAATTAAAACTGCACTCTGGGCAAAAATTCCTTCGCCCCGCCCTGTGAAGCCCATGCCTTCAGTGGTTGTTGCCTTGATGTTGATTTGAGACTCTTCTATCTTTAAATTTTCTGCAATATTTTTTTTCATTTCCTGGTAAAAGGGTGAAATTTTTGGTTTTTCAAGTATTACTGTGGAGTCAAGATTTTTTATTCTAAAACCTTCGTTGTCCATTAAATTTGCTACACGGGCGAGAAGCTTCAGGCTTGATATTCCCTTATAAGCAGGGTCTGAGTCGGGAAAGTGCAGACCGATATCCCCCTTGCCCATGGCGCCAAGGATGGCATCCATTATTGAATGCGCCAGTACATCTGCATCCGAATGACCCATAAGCCCCTTTTCGCAAGGGATTTTCACTCCCCCAATGATAAGGTCTCTTCCTGATGCAAATGCATGAGCGTCGAAACCCAATCCTATTTTAGTTTCTGCCATTGACTCTTTCCTTGTTTTTAAGATCTTCTCTTTAAAATTTCTTCTGCTATAACTATATCTTCCGGCGTGGTAATTTTTATGTTTTCTTCTTCCCCTTCAAATATTTTGACAATGGCTCCCAATCTTTCCACTAAAGCCGAATCATCAGTTGCATAATGGACCTCGGTGAGAGCTTTTTTGTGAGCTTCCTTAAGAATTTTTGCCGGAAAAATCTGGGGAGTCTGTATTGCAAGAAGTTCCTCCCTGTTTAAAGTTTCCTTGACAATTCCTTCCTTGCCGGCTTTTTTAATGGTATCCTTAACTCTAACAGCCGCAATAAGGCTCTCAGCTCCAGAAATTGATTTTATCATTTTATCAAGAAATTCTGCGTTAAGAAGGGGCCTTGCACCGTCGTGTATCACAATATAATCGGCGCTGTCTATGACATTTAAGGCGCTGTAGATTGAATCCTGACGGTGATTTCCACCCCCCACAATTTCCTTGACTTTTGAAAGATTAAAGTCGGCAACAAGTTTCCAGTAATTATCAATGTCTTTATCAGGTGCTGCAATTACAACTTTTTCAATCGGCACTGATTTCTGAAAAATTTCCAATGTATGCACCAGCACGGGTTTGCCCATAAGATCAAGAAGCAGCTTGTTACCCTGTCCTATTCTTCTTCCATCACCGGCTGCTGCAATAATTGCAAAAAATTTCATGGCTTCTCTCCTCAAGTTTATTTAATTTTTGCAAAAATCATTTTTCCTGCAACAGTCTGAAGCACACTGGTTACTTCAACAGGAATCGTTTCTCCCATGCGCTTCTTTCCATCCTCGATAACCACCATGGTTCCGTCTTCCAGGTAAGCAACCCCCTGTTCCCTTTCCTTCCCTTCCTTCAGGATGCTCACAGTCATTTCCTCTCCGGGCAGAACCACAGGCCTCATTGCATTGGCAAGCTCATTGATATTAAGCACTTTTATATTATGTATCTGTGCAACTTTGTTGAGATTGAAGTCAGTTGTTAAGATTGAGCTTTTTAATTCCTGGGCAAGCTTTACCAGTTTTCCGTCAACAGCCGTTTCAGGATAATTTTTTTCATGAATTTCAATGCCCGGGTCTTTCCTTAGAGCGTTTAGAACGTCAAGGCCTCTTCTGCCCCGGTTTCGCTTCATGGCGTCGGATGAATCTGCTATCTGCTGAAGCTCCTCCAGAACAAATTTCGGGATAATCAGATTCCCTTCAATAAAACCTGCTTTTATAATATCGGCGATTCTTCCGTCAATTATAACGCTGGTATCAAAAATTTTGCTGGATTTAATTGAAGATTGGTTCTTTTTGCCGCCGAAAAGAGAACCAAGAGACTGCATGAATGAAAGCCTTGCGGCAAAATAAACACCCAGGTAAGCCCAGAAAATTGCAACAATAGTGTAAGCTAAAGGACCGATAAAATCGCCGGCTATGGGTATTTTGGAAAATGGAATAAAACTAAGAATTAAAATTATAATTGCAGCAATGATTAATCCAAAAATAAGTCCCACTGAACCCATTACAATTTCCTGCAGGGTATAGCGATGAAGGGCAGTGACAACCGTGTCGGAAATGCGCATAAAAAGATTGGAAAAATGAGGCGCAATAATTGCCCCAAGCAGCATGCCCAGCCCTACAAGAGCCCATAGATTGGCAAACTGTAAGATGGGAGTAAGCATCTTGTAATAGCCTTCGGTGTGGCTTGCTATGCTGTAGCCGAGAAGTCCGCCGAAAACTATAAAAATAATTGAGAACATTCCCCTGATAAGCCTGAACATTTTACACCTCCTTTCTTGTGATTCCGGAAGCAATGATTGCTTCTCTAATTGTTTCAATTCCTATTAATTCAACTTTATTGGTGCGGTTAATCTGTTTGGTTAGATTGTAAGAAGGAACAATTATTTTCTTGAAACCCAGCTTTTCTGCTTCCTGTATCCTTATATCCAGATTTGGAACGGCTCTTACTTCTCCTGCCAGTCCCACTTCTCCTATTATTACAGTATTGGGATCCAGCGGTGCTTCTTTTGAGCTTGAAACAACGGCAAGGGCAAGTCCCAGGTCTGAAGCAGTTTCTTCAATTTTTATTCCGCTCACTACATTGACGAACACATCTGAATTTGAAAGAAAAATACCGGCTCTTTTTTCAACCACGGCAAGCATTAAAGCCAGCCGGTTTGGATCGAAGCCGTTGCTTTTGCGCGCAGGAATTCCAAAACCTGTCTTTGAAACAAGAGCCTGAAGCTCAACCAGGAGGGGCCGCGAGCCTTCAATCACCGGAACAATTACCGAACCGGCTGATTTTTTTAGTCTCTGGGCAAGGAAGAATTCCGAAGGGTTTTTTATCTCCTTTAATCCGCTTCCGCCCATTTCAAAAATTCCTACCTCATTGGTGGAGCCGAAGCGGTTTTTTACCGCCCGGAGAAGTCTGAAATTCTGGTAGCCTTCACCTTCAAAGTAAAGTACGGTGTCAACAATATGTTCCAGAACTCTCGGCCCGGCAATACTGCCGTCCTTGGTAACATGGCCCACGATTAATGTGGTTATGTTGTCTTTTTTGGCAATTCTCTGAAGGCGCGATGTGCATTCCCTTATCTGGCTTACGCTTCCCGGTGCCGTTGAGAGGTCATCGCAGTAAGTTGTCTGGATGGAATCAACTACCAGCATTGAAGGCGAGAGTATCTCAATTTGCTGGATTATATTTTGAAGATTAACTTCAGAAAGAAGATACAGCTTTTCGCCGTCAAGCCCCAGCCTGCCTGCTCTTAATTTTGTCTGTTGAAGTGACTCCTCCCCTGAAACATAAAGTATAGTACCTTTATGTCTGCTTACCGCGGAAGCTGCCTGCAGTAGAAGGGTTGATTTCCCTATGCCGGGAGCTCCTCCAATTAAAACGAGGGAACCGGAAACCAGTCCTCCTCCAAGAACGCGGTCAAATTCTTCCATGCCGCTTGAAAACCGTATTTCTTCTTTTGAGTCAATGCTGGAAAGCAGGGAAGGCGCAGCAGAAGGCATACGGGTGGAAGTTAATTTTGGAGAATCAACTTCTTCCACAAAAGTATTCCATCCGCCGCAGTCCGGGCACCTGCCCTGCCACTTAACCGACTGGGAGCCGCATTCCTGGCAGACAAACCTGCTTTTAAGTTTAGCCATCGTCAGCTTTCCGGCTACTTTGTGCTTTTAACTTCCTGTTTCGGAGGCTCCGAAGGCGGAGGTAAAGCTGCTTCGGTCTTTTTCCTGAAGGCAATTTTTGAATCTTCAGCATAGACCTCTACAGTGTCTCCTTCAGCAAAAGTGCCCCTGATGAATTCTTCAGCCAATGGATCTTCAACCATTCTCTGGATTGCGCGCCTTAAAGGTCTTGCTCCGTAAACCGGATCAAAACCTTCTTTGGCAAGAATTACCTTTGCTTCTTCAACAACAACCATCTTTCTTCCCTGTGCTTCAACTTCTTTTGTCACCCTGGAAAGCATCAGGTCTACGATTTGCTTTATTTCTTCTTCGGAAAGTGGATGGAAGACTACAGTTTCGTCAAGCCTGTTTAAAAACTCGGGTTTGAAAATTTTCTTTGTTTCATCAAGAATTTTTTTCTTCATTCTTTCATACTTTGTTTCTTTGGAGCCTGCGTCTTTTATGGTTCTGAATCCGAGTTCAGTTTCAGGTCCAATGCCGGCAACGCCGATGTTGGAAGTCATAACCATAACGCTGTTTTTAAAGTCCACGATCCTTCCCTGGGAATCAGTCAGTCTTCCGTCTTCAAGAATCTGGAGAAGGATATTGAATACATCGGGGTGGGCTTTTTCGATTTCATCGAGAAGCACCACAGAGTAAGGTTTTCTCCGCACTGCCTCGGAGAGCTGGCCTCCCTCTTCATAGCCCACATATCCCGGCGGCGCTCCAACCAGGCGGGAGACGGTAAATTTTTCCATGTATTCGGACATGTCAATCCTTACCATTCTTTCTTCATCGTCAAAGAGGAACTCTGCCAGCGCCCTGGCGAGCTCGGTTTTGCCCACACCGGTAGGACCAAGGAAAAGGAAGGAGCCGATGGGTCTTTTTGCGTCTTTAAGTCCGGCTCTTGCTCTCCTGATAGCTTTGGAAACCATTTTGATAGGTTCATCCTGCCCTATTACTCTCTTGTGCAGGGCTTCCTCCATGCCAAGAAGTTTTGCGGTTTCTTCTTCCGCCAGTTTTGTTACAGGAATCTTGGTCCAGGTTGAAACTATATAAGCAATCTCTTCTTCTGTAACAGTATTTGCCCTGTCGCCTTTCTTGGTTTTTTTCTCCAGCCACTCTTTTTCAAGTTCTTCCTTGCGGCGTCTTAATTTTTCCTCGCGGTCTCTTATTTCGGCGGCTTTTTCATACTCCTGGGTCTTTATGACCGCCTCTTTCTCCTGGCGCACCATTCTTAATTGGGAGTCAACTTCCCTGAGTTCAGGAGGCGTCAGGGTGGACTGCAGTCTCACCCTGGAGGCGGCTTCGTCAATCAGGTCTATGGCTTTGTCGGGCAGGTACCTTTCAGTGATGTACCTGTCGGCAAGCTTTGCCGCTGCCACAAGGGCGTCGTCAGTGATTTCAACTTTGTGATGCGCCTCGTAGCGGTCTCTTAAGCCTTTTAAAATTTCTATTGTCTGCTCTATATTAGGCTCGTCAACCGTAATGGGCTGGAATCTTCTTTCAAGAGCGGCATCTTTTTCTATATATTTTCTGTACTCATCAAGCGTTGTGGCGCCGATGCATTGAAGCTCTCCTCTTGAAAGAGATGGTTTTAAAATGTTTGAAGCATCAATAGCTCCTTCGGCTGCTCCGGCTCCTACAATAGTGTGAAGCTCGTCAACAAAGAGAATAATTTCGCCGGACGCCGCTCTTATTTCTTCCATTACTCTTTTAAGTCTTTCTTCAAATTCGCCTCTGTATTTTGTTCCTGCCACCAGCCCGGCAAGGTCAAGCTGAATTACACGCTTATCTTTGAGAAGCTCGGGAATTTCATTTTTTATGATCCTCTGGGCAAGTCCTTCAACAATGGCAGTTTTTCCCACACCGGGTTCGCCTATTAAAGCGGGATTGTTTTTGGTTCTCCGTGAAAGAATCTGGATGACTCTTTCAATTTCCATATGCCTTCCGATGACGGGATCCAGTTTGCCTTCTCTTGCAAGCTGGGTAAGGTCTCTTCCGTACTGGTCAAGCGTGGGAGTTTTTGTTCTTTCTTTTTCTTTTGCCGCCGGCAGGGCATGCTCTACACCCAGGAGCTTGGTTATCTCGGCTCTTACTTTATTTGGATCAACGCCAAGATTCATAAGAACTCTTGCCGCCACCCCTTCGGCTTCGCGCACCAGGCCCAGAAGCAGATGCTCCGTGCCTATGTAGTTGTGAGAAAGAGCCCTTGCCTCTTCAAAGGCAAGCTCAATAACTCTTTTTGCCCTTGGGGTAAAAACCATCTCCTGCTGGGTGGTCTGTCCGCCTTTCCCCACAATGGCTTCCACCTCAGCTCTTACTTTAGAAAGGCTTACTCCAAGGTTTTCAAGAACCTTGGCAGCAACGCTTTCTCCTTCACTTATTATCCCAAGCAGGAGATGTTCTGTTCCAATGTAATTATTGCCAAGTCTCTGCGCCTCTTCCTGCGCAAGAACAATTGATCTCCTTGCTCTTTCGGTAAACGGTTCCCACATATTTATTGATTCCTCCTATTAATCCCCTATGCCCCCTTTATTAAAGGGGAATGGAGGGGGATTTTTATTCGCTTATCAATCAGCCCGTTTTATTTTGCGATCGAAAACTCTGCAGCTTTGCTGCGGAGTGTCCTGCCGCAAAACAAGCTTGCCTTATTTTGCGATCGAAAACTCTGCAGCTTTGCTGCGGAGTGTCCTGCCGCAAAACAAGCTTGCCTTATTTTGCGATCGAAAACTCTGCAGCTTTGCTGCGGAGTGTCCTGCCGCAAAACAAGCTTGCCTTATTTTGCGATCGAAAACTCTGCAGCTTTGCTGCGGAGTGTCCTGCCGCAAAACAAGCTTGCCTTATTTTGCGATCGAAAACTCTGCAGCTTTGCTGCGGAGTGTCCTGCCGCAAAACAAGCTTGC
>JAMDEM010000191.1 GCA_023486985.1 Bacillota bacterium | reverse complement strand
ACCACTAATAAGTTTTTACGGATTTTTAAAAAATCCTTCTTTCTGTAAAAAAATATATTTTTTTGAAACCTGACAGGTTTTCTTACTTTTATAAATAGTTTTCTGTTCTTTAAAACTTTACAGTGGCAGCCATAAAACTAATTGCATTCATCCCGCTATTAATTCTGCTAACTGGCTCCTTATGGCAGCGCAGGCAGGATTCCGCATTTTCTGTATCCGGAATGTCAAATTTATGCTCGTCATGGCAGTTCCGGCACTTTCCTCCAGCATACAATCTGTGGCAGCTTCCGCAGTCTCCCTCTATTTCTTCTTTATGAGGAGGAGTTTTGAACATATTCTTTGCCGCTAGCATAGTAAAACCATGTTTGCCATATTTAAACTTTTCTGCTATTTCTTTATGGCACTTTTCGCATGAATCAGGGTCAGTTAAATTATTTTTAGCCGGATTGCTATGGCAGGCAGAGCAACTGATTCCTTTCATCCCATGTTTTGATTGTTTCCAATCCTTTACCACGCCTGCAGTCACTTTCTTATGACAGTTTATACAGGAGCCTTTGTAAGGGCAGTTTTCCTTTTTGACTTCTTTTGCTGATAAAAAATTTAATGCAGAGTCAGCTGCGGCAGTTATAATAATGAAGAAAACTAAAAAAAGAATGACCAGAGATTGCTTCGTCGCTTCACTTATCGCAATGACCACTCTTACTTCCCCCATGACGGCTTCTTATTTAAAGCACTGGCTTTCGTAAGCCTTAAACTGCAGCTGCCATCCGTATTCATCACATATATATCAGCCGGTGAATCTCCTCTCGTTGACCAGAATACTATCTGAGTCCCATCGGGCGAATAACAGGGGTCTGAATTACAGCTCCCTGCACTCGTTAGCCTTGTCACATTCCCTCCATCTATATCCATAGAGTATATCTGCGGCAAACCGCCTCGAGTTGACATAAAGGCAATTTTATCCCCGTCAGGGCTGAAATTTGGATTCGTGTCCCACCCGGGTGAATAAGTTAATCTTCTCTGGCTTCCTCCGCTTATATCCATTGTGTATATTTCCATATCCCCGTCCCTGGTAGATGTAAATGCAATACTGCCATCTACAGGCGATACAGAAGGCGAGCCTTCATGGCTCATTGTATTTGTCAGGTTCCTTCTACCCGTTCCATAAATGTTGATTGAAAATATCTGGGAATACCCGTTATCATAAGTCGTATAGACTACAGTTTTTCCGTCCGGAGAAAAAGACGGTCCCTGGGCTCCGAATGGCTCATGGGTTAACTGCTTAAATCCTGAGCCGTCTGTACCCATAATGTAAATCTGGGGTTTACCATCCAGGGTTGATACAAAAGCAATTAATTTGCCATCCGAAGATAAGGCAGGGTCTTTGTTTATTGCTCCATTGCCGGTAATTTTTCTTTGCTCCGTTCCATCAGAGTTCATCAAAAATACATCGCCGGGTGATTCTCTGGTGGACCAGAAGGCAATTTTACCGCCCGTTGCTCTTTTTAATGTTAAAAGTGAGATTTCTTTGTTCTGGGGAGTAATTGCTGTTATCTTTATTTGTTTTAGTTTCTTTGAATAATCTGATAATTCCACCCTGTATTTATAATTCTGGTAAGGGGAGAGGAAGTTTCCTTCTTCATTATTGATGTAGTCTATTGATTGGTAGATTACTTCTTCCATCTTCTGCTGGGCAAGGTAGGCAGCATTGGTGAGGTCTCTTGATTTTTTAAGTCCCGCCATTCCTCCGATGATGAGCTGAATCATTATTACAATGCAAACGGCAAAGATAGCCATTGCTACTATTAACTCAACAAGGGTCATGCCTTTTTTGTTGTTCATTATTACAGGTATCCGTCCTTTATCTTTACCTTGGTCTGGAAATGAAACTCTTCCTCCGGGTTGGATTGAACTTCAACCTGCAAAAACTCCTGTGTTGAATGGCGGTCGTATAAAAATTTTATCTCCTTGGCATCCTTTATGACTGAGATTGCATTTTCTTTATCAATCTTCTGGCTTTCAGGCTCTGAAATATCAAAGTCAGGGGCATAAAGTGCTCTTTCTATGCTCTTTTTCTCCTCATCCATATAATAGGCGACAACTTCCTTATTGCCTGTCTGGGAGTCGGTTATTAAAAACACAAAAGGCGTATTTTCATATTTTGTAATGGTATAGCCATTCTTGAGGGTTGCTTCATCCGGAGAATAAATTGCCTGACATGCTCTCAGTTCCCTTACCATTCTCTCAAAGCCAATTGAGGCATTTCTGAATACCGGAGTTTTGCTGTCTCCCATGCGGTAAGCTTTTGTGCTGATAATGATAGAAGCGGCAACGGCGGACATGAGAAGCCCGAATATGAATGTGGCTACAATTACTTCTGGAAGGGTCATGCCTTTTTCATTTAATTTGATTTTTTTCATAAACCTTAAATCAGCCTCTTCCTATGTTTGAAACCGGCAGAGAATGAAAGGGAACAATTCTGCCGTCAGGGAACTCGATGGAAACAAGGGTAATGCCGTCTTCGGCAAAGTGAAAAACTCTTCCGTCGCTTTTGATGACTTTTAATAGAATAAAACCAGGACTGTAAAATTCTGTCTGCAAAAGTTTTTTATCAGCGTCGTAATGGTGGATTATCATGCCTTCCATGCTATAGGAATAATCCCGGAAACTTCCGTCATGGATGAAGGCTTTAATCAGCCTGCCCCGCTCATCAAAAATTTCTTTTTCTGCCTCCGGGTATCCGTACATTGGCGTTTCCTCCTTTTATCCCAGGTGAGAAGAAGGCTTTGTACTAATATTTTTCATACCATGCATCAAGATTGCCGCCGGGGGCGATTAAAACCCGGCGGGCATTCACTCTGCCGGTCAAGTCTGAAATAGTTCCTCTAAAACTTAAATCGCCGTTGTTATTGGAAATCACACAATAACTGGTTTTACTGTCCGGCGGGATATATACTCTTCGTTCATTTGACTCGGGATCAACATCTGGAAGCTTTCCCATAGCGAGATATGCTTCCATGCCGGCTCTGGCAAGATAAAAGCATGCGGCATTATCTCTTTGATGACCTGAAAGTTTATAATCAGTAACGAGGATACTTAGAAAAGATAGTCCAAGAATGAGAATAATTACAGAAAGCCAGAGTACGGTTATTAACGCGATGCCTGATGAACCTTTTTTCTTCATCAACAACCCACCGCCTTTAAAATTTGAGGAGAGAGTAAAATGCAGAAATGTTTTACCCTATAATTAAACATTCTAAATAAGGGCAGCTTTTCCTTTTGAACATCAAAAAAAATTTTAATCATTACGGGGACACAGGTAGCTAGTACCTATATGATTTCTTTGGAAGGAATTAGCGTCGTTCATTAAAAATATGCTGAATAATTATAATTAAAAGATTTCAAGGCAGAACAAGCAGAGAGCTGGAGGCTACTTTTAACCTCTTAGACCTTTATCCTACATGTTTCTCATAGAGTTGCTCGCTCGGATTCATTCTTGAATTCAGGATTTTAGTGGAACTTCTTGGCGTAGTGAAAATTTAGACTGCGGGGTATACTGATCGCAAAATAAGACAAGCTTGTTTTCCCTCGTTAATTTCATGGGTGTGCTTTGACAACTTGTAGGGGTTTGATTCATCAAACCCGCTTTTATCAGGTCGGATAAATCCGACCCCTACACTTATTGGGACGCATCCTGCGATTTTAATAGTTCGAAAATGAAGGTAAACGGCTAATTAAGGGGAATATAATACTAAAGGTTTAGAATTGTTAATTTTTGTAAATAATTAAAGCAATGAAGCTGGGTCTCTAATAAAATATAAAGGAGTAGTGAAATGAACATCTATGTAGGAAACTTACCCCGGGAAGTTAATGAAGAGGAACTTCAGCAGGAATTTGCAGCTTTTGGCGAGGTGGCGTCAGCGGCAATAATCAAGGACAAATTCACCCATGAATCCAAGGGATTTGGATTTGTAGAAATGCCGGCAAAAGCTGAAGCTGAAGCTGCCATAACTGCTTTAAACGGCAAAGATATCAAGGGAAGAAACATAACCGTCAGTGAAGCCCGTCCCAGGTCTGACGACCGCAGCAGAAGACCCGGTGGCGGAGGCGGAGGCAGGGGACCCGGCGGCAGAGGCGGCGGAGGTGGAGGCCGGCGCTGGTAAATAAACAAGTTTGTTTTGCGAACCCCTCACCTCAATCCTCTCCCCAAAGTGGAGAGGATAAAAAGGAAAATCCTCGCCCCGACGTGGAGAGGAGTAGCGCCCGTTCCCCGAACGGGCAAGGGTGAAAGAGCAAAGTTGCTTGGATGTAAATGTTTTTACAATTTTAGCAACAATTAAAGAAGAGATTTTTTATTTCTCTTCTTTTTTTTGTAATTAATATTTTTCTGTAAAGTTTCTATACAATTTCCTGAAAAGTTCCAGACAGAGTGCTTTTTGCATACCCAGAAAACACCTTGTCAAAAGCGATTCGAAAGCGTATAATAAGGCAAGCTTGTTTTGCGGCATGACACTCCGCAGCAAAGCTGCAGAGTTTTCGATCGCAAAATAAGCTATCACGGGTTTCAACCCGTGATAGCCTCAGGCTTTGTATTCGGCGAACTTGTTTTGCGGCATGACACCCCGCAGCAAAACTGCGGGGTATTCCGATAGCAAAATTAACAATTAAAAGAATATAGAAAATAAGGAAAAATGGCAGGAAATATCATTGCAAAAATAGCTGATTATTTTTCTCCGGTTATTGAAGCTTTAAGTTTTGATTCAGAAGTCCGGAAGCTTGCAGATATTTTAAATCAGCGTATCGAGCATTATCAGGAAGTTTCCATTTACATTCCTTCCCACCCCAGCGGTTTTTCCCGGGAAATCCACAAACGCCGCCTTTCCATTGCCGAAGCTTATATCAAAATCGTCCGCGCCCTCGATTCTGAACAATATGAGGAAAGATTAAAAGCCCTTGAATCCCTCGCCCTCCATTCCTTTCATGCCAAAACCATCTCCATGCCGCTGAACACTGCAAGGGTTCAAATTGCTTTAATGAAGGAAGCAATAAAAAGCGTGGACAACCGGCGCCGGCAGCTGGAGCTTATCAGCGATTTCACCCTGGCTTCTTTCGGACAGGAAAGCGTAATCCGAAAACTCTTGAGAGAATTGAACCTGATTCAGGTTCCCGAGAAAGGCTTGCCGCTTTCTGAACTTGACATGGGCTGGGACGGCCATGTCCACGATAATCTCTCCGAAGGAAGAAAAACCCCTTCCCAGGTTTTAATAGACGCTTTTGTTAAAGGAATTTCCGAGGTGACAATAGCGTATTATGATTTTTTTGACCCGCGGATAATAGCCGAAGCCCTGAAAGCCGGAGAAATTCTAGGCATCAAGGTAAATCTGGGAATAGAGTTCAGTGTGGGAGAAAAATTCAGCCGCCGGCACTACATGATAATTCCCAAAAACTGCAAGACAGTTGAAGACTACCTTAATTTTTTTGAAGTTCACCGTAATGACCTGGAAAAATTTACCGAGGGCTTAAAAATAAATGCCAAAAACCGCCAGACCACAATTAATTCCATGCTTGAAAACTTCAATACCATTCACCTGAAAGAAATAAATGAAGGCTTCGAAGATGTCCCTTATTTAACTTTACCGCCTTTAAGCTGGGAGGATCTCCACAGTTTTGTAATGCACGGACAGGCAACGCGCCTCCATCTTGGCGAGCTTTTATATTACAAGTTTAAACCCATACTGCATAAAAGAGTCCTCTGGCTGATGAACCAATATAATATCGCCATACAGCAGTCTAAGCGTAAAGAAATAACCCAATGGGAATTCAAGATAATTTCTTCAGCTTATGAAAAGTGCAGGAATCAATATGAAAATTTAACACCGGAAACCCTCAGGGTAAACTATTTTTATGACCCGTATATTATGGATTATACTTCTGCATTCTCCAGCGAAGAAGAAATTTTTTCCGCCCTGGAAAAATGCGGTGTGGAGTTAGTTTACATCCATCCCCTTGAAATTGGCTTGCAAAACGCAATTCTGAATATCCTTAATAATGCTCCTTGCCTTACTCATGTGGAAACTTTCAATATGCGGGACAGTGTTAGAAGGAATCCCGCTGATTTACGGTCCCTAAGCAGCTTTGTGTATCTTCTGAACAATAAAGAT
Source organism: Bacillota bacterium (assembly GCA_023486985.1). Classification (GTDB taxonomy): domain Bacteria; phylum Vulcanimicrobiota; class JAMDEM01; order JAMDEM01; family JAMDEM01; genus JAMDEM01. The sequence goes on along the minus strand of JAMDEM010000191.1, from coordinate 6,213 downwards.
TTAAAAGAGGTAAGGCAGGAGCTGATTGACTGGGGGATCAAGGATTTTCCTGAAGATAAGCTGGCTGAAGCCGTAAAGCATTACCATGAAAAACCGCTGATTCCAAGATGCGGAAGCGACTCTACCGGCAGAGACCCGCAAATTCCCGGAATGGGTTTTGCTAATTTAGAAACGCTCCCTCCGAAAGTTGGAAAATATTTTTACCGCACCCATACTCTTTTGCCTGAGCCGATTGCAGATTTAATCAATTGCAGGGGAAAAGAAGGATGCCCCAGAGCAGGGGAACATATAGTATCTCTGGGGAAAATAGGTATTTTTAAAAAGAATTTAACAGGCGATGAACAGAATATTACAATTATTAATCCTTTAAGATTCTGGCGATACTTAAATCCCACTTTAAAAGGCTTGATTAAAATAGGTGTTGGCTTTATACCTGCTTATTACACGGTAGGACTTACTTTTGCTCTTATATGGTTTGGCATTACTTTCACGCGAAATGCTCTTGTTGATTTAATTTCGCTTAACGGGCTGGATGTAAAAGACTGGTCCTGGCACGGCGTAAACTTTGATAATCTTTCATCCTCCCTGTTCTGGACAGGTTTTTCAGTGCCTATCTTAAATTTTGTAAAACAGGAATTTGATAAACTTTATCCTGCAAGCCTTGCTAAAGAAGGCATAATGCTTAGAGATTTAATCAAATTCTTCTTTATCTGCTTTGCCAATGGAGGCTACATTGCTTCACATAATACATTAAGAGGATTTGACAAAGCAGTAAGCCGCGCCAATTTCTTCAGAAGCGTGCTTGCCTGGCCCTTTGCAACGATATTTGCTCCTGCAGGCGACTTCATCGGCATAATAAGCATTGTGCAGGCAAAATTCTGGTCCGATTTTGTTGCCGGCTGGATAGAAGGCACCGGCAAGTATGTACAAAGAATGCGGCTGCGTAAACGTGATTTAAGGGAAATTATTCCTGATCTTCATTCCGCAGACCTCCGAACCCGCTCCACTGCCATGCTTGACATTCTCTATATCTGGGGGAAAAGCCAGCGGGGAGACACAATGCTTTACCAGATCCTGACCGGAAGAGATGCCTCCTTCTTCAGCGGTTTAAAGCATAAAATAAAAAGCAAAGCCTCACTGAAAGAAATACTGGATTTTATAACGGGCAAAGAGAGCATTTACTCAATTGAAGATGTTGATTTTCTTAAAAATTACCATAAGCTGACGGAATTGTTTACTGAAGACGGGGCGGTAAAAAATTTAAATCATGTTGTGCTGGAAAATTACCCGGGCAAGGAAGCATATAAACTGGTGCATTTTATTTACACCCATTTTAATGAATTCAAGGACTGGCTTGTACATATTAAGCCCGTTGTTGAGTCAGCCGCCGAAAAAAGGGCTGCACAAAAAAGATTAAACCCCAAGGCTGGAGAATTATAACTAAGTAAGAATCGGTACAGTAGTATAAGAATAATATAAGAGGAGGTTGCTCATGCAAAAAAGTCAGGCTTATTCTTTTGAACAGAGGCGCGTGGGAAACTGGGTCCCCCTTGGTCTAATGTATGCCGCATTCTATATGAGCAGGTATAATCTCACTGTAACTAACCCCGTTCTGCGCGATGCCTACCATTGGAGCAAAGAACAGTTTGGATGGATCATTTCTCTTTCCCTTGCAGTTTACGGCATTTCGGTATTTTTCAACGGTCCGCTGGCTGACCGTATGGGCGGGAAAAAAGCCATATTGATAGGCTGTATCGGTGCACTTGCCGCCAACCTGATTTTTGCCGCAGGTGCCTTATTTAAAGTTTTCAGCTGGGATCATCAACCCTGGATGGTGCTGCTAAACTATTTCACCATTGTCTGGGCTGTAAACATGTATTTCCAGTCATTTGGAGCCTTGTCCGTTGTTAAAGTCAATGCCGCCTGGTATCATATTTCCGAGAGAGGAATTTTTGCAGGCTTATTCGGCGCAATGATTCAGTTTGGACGGATTCTGGCTGTACCCGTGGGAGGCGTCATTTTAGCCTGCAGCAGCTGGGAATGGGTTCACATCATTCCTTCGATAGTTCTGGCAGTCATAGGAATTTACACTTTAATATCGGTGCGCAACACTCCTGAAGAACTTGGCTTCCCGCGCCAGGATGACTTACTAGCCGGCGAGGAAGACAAAGAAAGCCCTTCTCTGAGCTACATATTCAAGAAAGTCTTTGCCAATCCCACCATGTGGTTTTTTACCGGAGCCATGATGGCAACCGGTTTGATACGCCACTCAATCGAACAGTGGGCGCCAAGTTATTTTGTAAATGTCCACAACGTAAGTACCGATTCTAAAGTATTCTTGTTTGCTTTTACCGGACAGGTCATAATAGGCATATTCGGCGCTTATGTTCTGGGATACGTATCAGACCATTATTTCCAATCGCGCCGGGGTCCTGTCACATCCATCGCTTATTTTATGCAGGCAGTGCTGCTTGTAATATTTGCTTTGATAAAACCCGGTCCATGGATGGCAGCTATTCTTTTAATGGTGCTTTACTTCTTCCTGAACGGATGTCACGGTTTGATTGCCGGAACTGCTTCCATGGATTTTGGAGGACGGAAAGCCGCCGCAACCGCCGCAGGAATGCTGGACGGAAGCCAGTACCTGGTCGGCTCCATAACAGGTGTTGGCACAGGATGGCTGCTTGATCATTTCGGCTGGAATGCCTGGGCATGGAGCATCGTAATTTTTGCAGTCATAGCCGGAATTTTAATGGCAACCCGCTGGAATGCTTTGCCTGAAAAGGCAAAAAAGAAAGAACTTCTTGAATGTGAGGTATGCGGAATGGAGCTCCCGGCAAAAGAAGAAAAATGCAACGGCTGCGGCACGGAAATAAAAACAAACGTAATAAAAAGACTTGCCCTGGCAGCAAAAGCCAACTATAACACTGCAATTTTTTATTACGTTTGTTTTTATTTCCCGGCGGTTATCAGCGGAGTTAAGCTGCTTGGAGAATTAATTGATCCTTCAACAAAGAAGCCTGACACTATGGCTGTTCTGGTTTTTGCCTTTATCGGCATTCTGATTGCAATATCAGCCTTAATACGTTTATTTAAAACTCAAAGGGATATCGAAGAAGCCGGGCTTTCGGAAGAATACGGACCTATCAATATGGCAGCAAAAAATATGTCATTGATAAGCCTTATTATCGGAATCATTGTAACCGCTTATGGCTTTTATGCATTCATGCTTTAATTTTCTAAGCCGGTTTTGTTTATTTATTTGACAATATTTGTTAACATTTTGTTAAAATATCTCTATTTACTATATACAAGATTACTGGTATAATATACTAAGTTTAAGTAATGAATCCAGCGCTATGATAAAGTAAGATTTATCTAGAAAGGAAGAGATGATGCCCTGGAATTACAATCCAGATGTACTTGTAAGCACTCTTGAAGAAGCAGGCTATGATGCTCTGGTCTATGATAACGTAGAAGCTGTAAAAGACGACGGCGACACAAACCAGCAAGTTCACATAAACCCCAGCGGCAAGGTGCGCTATCAGTTTTCCCGGCAACTCTCCGAAAAAACATCCTCAGCTGAAATCCTCGGAAAAATTCTTGACATTCACAGGGAAAAAAGGAATATTGTAAATGTTACATGCAACCTTGAAGACTCTGAAGAACTAGGGCAACTGTTAACGAATATGCCTGAAATTTTAAGAAAGGATGACTTCAATGAAAATTGAACATACACCTTCTTATGACCCAATAAGCATCGATAAAAATATTTCCCCGGTAAAAGCTCCCTCAGCAAAGCCATCTCCTTCGGTTCCACAGGAGAAAGCAGACGCTGCTTCAATTAAAGATACAGTTGAAACATCAGCAAAAACACCTCCCCCGCCTCAGGTTATAGTATTAAAAGAAGGCGGCGTAAAGGCACTGGTTGATTCCATAAACGAAGCCAAGAAAACCATAGATTTAAAAATCTACATGATACTGCCAAACCCGGTTGAGATAACCGACGCACTTAAGAAAGCCGTTTCAAGAGGCGTAAAGGTAAGGTTGATGGTTGAGAATGATCCATTTTACTGGCAAAAAGATCATCCCAATCCAAGCAAGAAAGAGATAGACGATCTGGTGAAAGCAGGAGTTGAATATAAGGCAGATAATCCGGAATTCAGCAAGAACAGTGTAACGCATGAAAAAAGCATGACCATAGACGGCAAGAAATCCCTTATCCTTACCGGTAACATAACTGCCTCTGCCTTCAGCACCAACCTTGATATGGGTGCGATAATATTGCAAAATCCCGAAGTGGTAAAACAAGTGGAAACTGTTTTTAATTCCGACTGGGACCGTACCAAGCTCCCTCCGCTTAAGGACACAGGGCTGGTTGTGAGCCCTCAAAATGCCAGAGAAAAAATCACCGAGCTTGTCCAGAAAGCTGACAAATCCATTCACATAATCCAGCAGACCCTTACCGATAAGGAACTCCTGACAATCATTGCTGATAAGTTAAAAGACGGCGTGGAAACCGAACTTTTGATGACCGACCCCACTGTGGTGCAGAACAATATGCAGTCAGCCGCTTACCTTGCCACTCACGGAGCAAAAGTTAAATTCCTTGAAACACCTTATATCCATGCCAAAGCAATTACTATTGATGTTGATGACAAAAAGTCCGCAGACCGGAAAAGCTTTGTCGGTTCTCAAAATTTCACAAGCGCAGCCATAGACAAGAACCGCGAGCTTGGATATATTTTTAACGATAAGTCAGGCCAGATTGAACACATTTTTGATGAATACATGCCTGAAGGATACGATATTCCCAGCAAGATGGTAATCACCGATGCAGGTTCGGTGGGCTCTTCCATCAATTCTGCGATAAGGCTGGCGGAAAAATCAATATTTATTGAAACAAACCTTTTCTCCGATACTGCAACTATATCCAGCCTCTTAAGCGCCGCCAAACGCGGGCTTGATGTTAAAGTTATGATGCCAAAAAATCCTTTCCCCTGGGATCCAAAATTTGACATGAACATAAAAACGGCTGAACAGCTTAAAGCCGGCGGAGTGGATGTAAAGTTTACCGACTCTACAATCAAAGCAGTTGAAGGTTCAATGCTTCTTGTTGACGGCAAGGAAGCAGCACTGGCATCCGACAATCTTTCCAAATCCTCTTTTTCAAGAAATCTGACTTACGGAGTTCTTGATATCGAACCAAAAGAAGTAAATGACATCAAGAATATTCTTGACGCCGACTGGAAGGGAAGCACCCCGGCAAGCAAACTGGCAAAGCTGGGAGACGGTGACATTATTGCCTCTCCAAACTCCAGGGAAAAGATTGCAGAACTTTTAAAAGAAGCAAAATCCTCAATTAACATTGAAACAGTGGAACTTTCTGATGCTTACCTGGCGGCGATTCTTAAAAACAAGGCGAAGTCGGGAATTCCGGTAAAAATCATGGTGGCTGATAAGCCTTCCATGCCTCAATGGCAAAAAGACGTTCTAAAGTCCCTGCAGGATGCCGGAGCAAGAGTTGAACTTTTAAGCTATACGCCGCTAAAGACCACTTATATCAATTCGGATGATAAAAAAGCATTTATCGGAGGCACCGAACTTTCAAAGGATTCTCTTGACAACACAAGATCATTCGGGCTTATTGCAACAAGCCCGCAGATGATAAAAATAGCCAACCAGAGTTTTGATGAGCAGCTAATGACTGCATCTATGGATCAGGTAAGCAAAGAAGCTTACCTGGAGAAAAAAGCTCTTAAATACCCGGATGACCGGACAATGGTTGATATTCTTGAAGACCGCGCAAAATACGGTGTCAGAGTAAAACTTGCCGTAGGAAATCAAACTTACGGGTATATTGACGTTGAAGCAGCCGGACTCAACAAAAAATTAAAAGAAATAGCAAAATTAGACCCCAAGAAGGACATCGAAGAAATTGCCTCATTCTATGATATGAAATTTAACCAGGCAGGAGCTGTTGAAGCTCAAAAGAAGCTTAAAGAGGCGCTCAAAAACCTGAAACCCGGCGAAAATCTCTTTGAAGTTGATTACAAGGACCCTGCCACAATTAAGGAAGATTACCTGCAGGTTGATGACAGAAAAATACCCCTCCCTGCCAGAACCAATGCTCCTAATGATGCTCCAAAGCCTCTGCCGGAAACAAAAAAACTGCTAAGTATTGACTGGAATATATCCAGCAAATAATTCAAA